>ONVG01000001.1 GCA_900321195.1 uncultured Eubacteriales bacterium | reverse complement strand
CTACCATATTAACGCATAGTACGCGCGAGGGGGGTGTAGGTTGGACGAATTGAAAGGAGTGAGGATGAATTGGCGGGATTTGTGAAAACCAAAGGCGAGATCAAGGCGATGGCAGAGGGCAACCGAAAGGAGCTGGCGGCGGCTCTCGTTAAGCAGGTGGAATTTATTGAAGCGCAGCTCAGACAGCTGCAAAAGGATCTTAAAAAAGAAGGCTGGGTCGAAACTTACCAGAATGGCAAGGATCAAAGCGGCGTTAAAAAATCAAGCAAGGGTGAAACCTATATGCAGCTCGTTAAGAACTTCGTTGCCGTTGTGAATAGTCTGGTGGGGCTGCTCCCGGAAAATACCGGTGGGGCGGATGAGCTTCAAACTTTTCTGGCTAAATATAAGAAATAATATGGTGTGAAAATGGATGATATAAAAAATTATTTGATTAATGAATGTCCTTCATGTGGTGCGCCGGATCAGGGCGGTCAGTTCTGTGACTACTGTAAAAGAAGGCTCAGAACACCAAAAATTGTTTCAACACAAAAATTATATGCAGACGGTCTGTGTGTGGCAATATATGAAAAATTCAGCGATGGAAAAACTGTCGTGAAATATTTAGATAATTATGATCCCGGAGTTAGGGGGGATGATTGTGGAAGAGGTTCTTATTAACTTGATTTGCTGGATCGTCGGGGCTGTGTTCGGCTTTTTTATCTCGGCTTTATTCGCAGCAAACAAGGATTGAAATGGAGTGATAGTGATGAATATGGAACAGGCTTGTACAATCGTGATGAACATTGAAAGATGCTTATATCCGGACGAGGCAAAGCTTGAAGCCTGCAAAAAAATTTCAGAAGTTAAGCCGACAAGCAACACTATTTTAAAAAAACGTGATTACTATCACGCTTTGAAATGGCTTGCAGCGCACACGGAACTCAGGAAGAATGAAAAATTGAAGCCGTGTCCGTCCTGTGGGAGTGCTGCGATTATAGTAGAGGATATTCCATGGCGTAAGGCATATTATGTTACGTGTGGAAACAGCAAGTGCAAGTGGTTTATGGGAATGGGTTCACCACTATGGTGCAAATCAGAAAAAGAAGCTATTGAGGATTGGAACTGGAGGGTTGACCATGAAATTAGAAACAGCGGAAAGGCTGCTGAGGAAAAACTATGAAAGGGCTCTGTCGCTTAAATGGGTTCATCTGCCTATAGCCTGGGCTTTGTATCAGACCTGGAAACAGGTCGAACCGAAAGAAGATGAAAGCGTTAGCGTTAAACGGGCTAAGCTCAGGAAGGACGACTGAAAATGAATAAAGAGATACAGAACGATGAAAAAGTATTTGTGAATCGGGTGATTTCAATTCTGGCAGAACAGAAAACAGTATGGCAGAAATTCCGAAAATAAATGTCATTACCACAAAGAGAGCCTGCGAAATACTTGCAGAATACGGGATGAAAACAGACCCGAATAAACTCGGGCTGGGTTTACAGCAGCGGGTTTATCCGTTTGGTGTGGCTATTCAGTGCGGGCAGTGGGTTTATGAGATATACGAAAATCTGCTAATGGACTGGATCAGGGAAAGAGCAGGGTGAAAGCGCATAAACGGAAAAGGCAGGATTTATTGCTTGCAGTGTGGTTAATACGAGAGGAGAAGCAAAACAATGGGAAAATATGAGTTTACAGATGAAATAAAAGTTGTAAACGGAATAGCATTACACCGAATTAAAGCTATAACTGACTTTGGGAATGTTAAGGCTGGGGAACTCGGCGGATTTATTAAAAAAAGAGCAAACCTCAGTGATGAAGGCAACGCATGGGTCAGCGATAATGCAGAGGTCTGCGGTGATGCAAGGGTCTTCGGTGATGCAAGGGTCTGCGGTGACGCAAGGGTCTTCGGTGATGCAAGGGTCTGCGGTGATGCAAGGGTCTGCGGTGATACATGGGTCTACGGTGATGCAAGGGTCTACGGTGATGCAAGGGTCAGCGATAATGCAGAGGTCTGCGGTGATGCAAGGGTCAGCGGTAATGCAGAGGTCAGCGATAATGCAGAGGTCTTCGGTGATGCAAGGGTCTACGGTGATGCAAGGGTCTGCGGTGATGCAAGGGTCTGCGGTGATGCAAGGGTCTTCGGTGATGCAAGGGTCTACGGTGATGCAAGGGTCTACGGTGATGCAAGGGTCTGCGATAATGCAGAGGTCTGCGGTGATGCTGATTACATTTGTATTAAGGGTTTAGGCTCGAAATATAGGAATACAACATTTTATAACAATAAAAAAGGCGGTGTGTCAGTATGCTGCGGATGTTTTTACGGCACGTTGGATGAGTTTGCAGCGAAAGTAAAAGAAACGCACGCCGACAATGTTTATGCTAAAGAATACTTAGCGGCAGTTGAAGTTGTAAAAATTCATTTCGGAATCAAGGATGATTAATGCAATGGGAAGCGTAAAAATCAGAACCAATAGTGGTGTAAAAATGTCGGCGCCGATCGACACGGTCGGGGAGCTTGACAAGGTAATTAAGTTCCTTGCAGCGGAGCGTGAGACTCTCATAAGAAGCGATAGCAAGCCGAAAAAGCAGAAGGCAGGCGAGATCATCAAGTCGGACCTAAGCACAGGCTTTGACGCTGCGAGGGGATGGGTGGTGATAAGATGAAGGTCTATGATGATCGGCAGGACGGATACGGACGGGATATGTTCGTGTTCTCCGGGGTGAAAAACATTGATGAAGTCTATTTGTGGCTTCAACAGAATTACCCGGGCTATAAGTTCGGAATGGTGTTCGATTGTACACATGATGAATTTCAAGAACCGGACAGGAAGTTTTATGTATACTTCCTCGATGAGCTTACCGAAGAAGTTATGGCATACAGTGATTTCGTAAAAATCAATGAAAGAACATGGATAAAAAAATAATGAGGTGGCTTACAAATGATAGAAATACCAAAAAACAGGGTACTCAGCGAGAAAAGAAGCGGGAAACAGGTTATATCTATTCATAGAAAATATGTCAGCTCGCTTAATCAGGTGTGCAGTCTGGACAGTAATTATGAATATGACTATGCTCTCTATCTTGATTATCTCTATGACAGCGGTCAGATCGCCGGATGGGTACGCAACACAACAAAATTTGGATTCTCTGAGGAAGTCGAAACAAGAGGAAGAAAACAGCAGGCTTACAGACCTGACTTTATTGTTTTCTACAAAGACGGCACCTATGAGATACACGAAGTAAAAGGCTGGATGAATGAGAGAAGTGAAACTGTACTTGCACAGTTTGCAAAGGACTATTCAGGGCTTAAAGTCGTTGTTATCGGTAAATTTGAGATGCTTTCCTTACAACAGCAATTCAAAGATAAGCTCTGGGGCTGGGCGGTGATAAAATGAATAAACTTAAATTCGGAAAATTTTACATTGACGTTTATGATGAAATGCCGGATGGATGGAAAATTCAGGCTAACGCAACAACAAATCCTAAAGGATATGTGTGGATCACGAACGGTCTGCCGCAATTCAGCGGTAAAAAAATATATGCTTTCTTGAAAACTGATGAAAGTTGTCGGCAGTTAAAAGAAAAATATGATTGTATCGGAGATTTTTGAGGAGGATAACAATGTTTGATAAAAAAGAAAATTCCGCCGCCGGCACGGATGCACCGACAGCGGAACTCGAAATAAGGTCTGATATCAGTATAAATCATACTGACGGAAAAATCAAGATGATAGAAATAGAAAATCTTCTTCATCATCCCGACAACCCACGAAAAGCTATAGGCGATATCTCGGAACTTACCGACAGCATACGCAAAAACGGTATTATGCAGAATCTCACTGTTATTCAGTCGGACAAGATAGGTTTTTTCTATGTTCTGATCGGAAACAGGCGTTTTGAAGCTGCAAAAAGAGCGGGGCTTGAAGTTCTTCCCTGTCTGATCGCAGAAGGTCTGAGCAAGGCGGAACAGGTCGGTATCATGCTTGAAGAAAATATGCAGAGGAATGATCTGACCGTCATTGAACAGGCTCAGGGGTTTCAGCTTATGTTTGACTTAGGCGAAACTGTACAGACTATCTCTCAGCGGACAGGGTTCTCCGAAACCACTGTCCGGCGAAGGCTGAATATTGCTCAGCTTGACAGTGATACGCTCCGGAAAGCACATGAGGAGTGGCAGGTATCCCTTGACGATCTCAGAGAGCTTGAAAAGATAAAGAATGTAAAGAAAAGGAATGAACTGCTTAAAAGATCACACAGCTCATCTGTGCTGAAGAATTTCATAATCAATGAGCTGAGGGAAGAAAAAGCAAAAGTATGCAAGGCGGCCATAGATAAGCTGATGAAAAGCGCAGGAATACCTTTTGATGCGGAAGCGAGAAATATCATCTGGGACTCAGGCAAGGTCGAAACCGTTAAAAAATTTGACCTTACTGCTGATCCGCCGATAAAGCTTACTTTCAAAGTTGAGGACGGGATGATATACACGCAGAGTTATCAGACGATATACGTTCTCAGGAAAAAGAAGAAAGAGAAAAAAGAACTGACCGAAGAGGAAAAGAAGCAGCGAAAAATAAAATCCAATTGCAGACAGGTTTTTGAGATTACAAAAGAAATAGTCAAAGAGATGAGGTACTATCTTGAACAGCTGATCAAGGAAAAATCTTCCGGGCTTATGGGTGGTGGTAATTTCTGTTCTGATCGGGAGCTTCGCTTTGCATGGGATATACTTATGGATATTCACGGTACTGCCGGGCTTAATGATTTTGTCGGAATATTCATGGACAAGTCATACTATCAATTAACTGATGATGAAAGAGAAACTGTCAGGAAAAAGCTTAAACGTGTGCCTGTAGCATTGCAGATCGCTCATGTAGCAGTACATGCACTGGAGATCAGCCGAAGTATGATTGAAAGCTATTCGGGTTATTACGATGCGTCAGCGGCAAAAGGTTATGTTGATCTTTATAACTTGCTGCATATGTGGGGATTTCGTTTCCCGGAAGACAGAGAGCAGGAATTTGAGGATGTACTCGAGGGTGAAAGCGAACTTTATTCAGTGAATAATGAATAGTGAATAATGAATAATGTTAGTAACCGGCACTGTACAGCTGTGTGAGGAGCTTTGAATAAACTACAGGAGATGAACTGAATGGAAAACATGACATCAATACTTAAAAGCCTGGGCGAAACTCTCAGGCTCACGGATGCGGGCAAGAACATAGTGAGCATTGTGCCTGTGACCGTGCCCAAGGGAAATAAGGATTATTTAGGTGTGGCTGCCCGCGTTACATACAAGAACGGACACATGAAGGATATAGACATAGACTGCGACAGCGGTATTGCTGCTGTATTTGATGTGGCGAAATGCCTGTGCTACTAAGGAGCTGAAAATATGGACAAGCTTGATATAAACTCGGATGTATTCGAAAAGCTGAGAACTGATTTTAATTTAGTGCCTATCAGTTCTGAACAGATGAAGTTTTAAAAGGTGGAGTGAAAATGATACTGACTTTTAAGCCGGGGGCGGCACTTGATTATGATTCCAAGGAATATTGCCCGCATTGTGACAGCATGATACCTGTTATTATTAACGGTTTTAACGACATGACAGCAATATGTCCGGTGTGCGGTAAGACTCTGGTGCTGTGCAGCTTCTGTGACGGCAGCAAGGACGGCAGCGGTTATTGCAACTGGGACAGCGATACCGAAAGTTGTTATATGATCGAGAAAGCAAAGCAGGAGAAAGAGAAATGGGGGATAGATGAAATGGAACAGAGTACATATGATCACATAGAGCGCAAAAGTGATGCTGCTGCATTTAAAGCTATTGACGGTCTGAGAAAGCAGATAAATCAGCTTGAAAAGGCTCAGAACAGTCTTATCGAAAATGGGCCGGAAGAGGCAGGGGCGGTCATAAAGTATTCGGATCAGCTGTTGTATCTGTACGGGGAGCTTGAAGATGCGGAGAAGTACGGGAAATGACTGTAATAACTATCGGAGATTGCGCAGTCGTTACGCAGGGGAAAAATATAGACAAAAAATTCCTTAACACCGATAAAAAGGGACTGCCGGAAAAATCCTTTAAGGACAGCGGCACAAATGTTAATACTTGTCTTGTTATAGTTAATAAAAAAGGAGCAGTGTGAAAATGAAAGCTAACTGGAAGGTTCCGCTTTCGCCGCAGGCACGGCGGCTCTTCAATGAAGTATTTGAAGAACTGGCGGAACAGCGGAAAAAAGAACAGAACGAAAGTATTATTCGTGCGCTGAAGCTTTCCTGCATTGTGCTTAATGATGAATTCGGTTTCGGGAAAGAAAGGCTTAAAAGGTTCCTGAATCTGGTTACAGCTGAAAGCGACGATGTTTTCCGCATGCCCACCAGATGGGCACACTATGATGACAGACTAAAAGATATGGGGATCAATCTGCCGAGAGAAGACGTTGAAGCAAGGGAAAAGCATTCAGAAGAAGTTAAGAAAAAAAGAAGAAGATCATGAAAGAGGAGAACGAAAATGAAACAGAATTCGATCACGGGACTGAATGAAACGGACTATCCGGAGAAAGTTGTTGTTCTGCCCAAAGACAAGCTAAGCAAATACCAGAAAGAACTGATAAGGGCAGTGTGCAGAGTAGGCAGCGGCGATATAGAGAAGATCGCTGTCGGGTTGCTGGAGCTGAAATTCTGCACGCCCGCAACAGCTCTGGATGTGGCAGTAGAGTCGGGGATCATGTCTGACGGTATCGCTAAGGGAGTAAGACTTATGATGTTTACCGAAAGCGAGAGAAAAAGACTTTTGGATATCATCAGAAAAAGGCAGGAAGAAAAGAGCACTGACAGTGGAGATGATGAAATGAGCAGTAAAAAGCGGGCAGAAGATCAGAATAATGCTCTGGTCTCTTTATATGCAGAAGGACATACATACAAGGAGATCGGAGAAAAGCTGGGGTTATCGGAAACGACAGTTCAAAGAAGAGCGGCTGAACTCAGGAAAGCCGGACGGATAAATAGCAAATATTTTGTGTGGGATGAGGAAAAATGCGGAGAGCTTGTAAAGCTTATTGATTCAGGGGTCTCAGTCAAAGATGCTGCGAAAAGATTCGGGATCACAGAAAGTGCTGTAAAAAACAAATATTCAAGACTTACAGCGGGAAAAGAGGGCAAAGACGGTGAAGAAGAAAACAAGGATATCGAGAAAAAGACATCAGTGGTGGCTGAGAGTCAGACACAGGGAAAGGACGTTCAGCAAGTGGAAAAAGTCGGGAAAGAAAAAGTTCAGGAAATAAAAGAAAATATTGCAATATTCAAAAATGGAGATGCTTCCGGGGAAACAATTGGGGAAAAGCCTGTTGCCGGCCCGATTTCCCCATTCCTGATAGGAGGAAACGGAAAGCTTATTGCCGGCGCAGACAATATGGTTGTAAACTTTACGGTTTCCGATGATGAACAGTCCTCTCATGAGGAACAAATTGTCGGGATAAAGCTCAGGGTGGCTGACTCTCTGGCGGTATATCTTGATAAGCTTATAAATGCTGATGTTCCCGATGCTGAGATGATCAGCGAAACGTTGACAGCGGTAAGAGAAATACTTGACGAAGTAGTTTAGCTCAGAGCATAAAGTGTCATTCTGAGGAGCGAAGCGACGAGGAATCTTTCTGATCGGCTGCTTTCGTGATAAAGATCCCTCGCTTCGCTCGGGACGTGGAACTCGGGATGACAACGTGGAACTCGGGATGACAACGTGGAACTCGGGATGACAACGTGGAACTCGGGATGACAACGTGGAACTCGGGATGACAGCGTGGGACTCTGAGCAGTTAAACATTATTCATTATTAATTATTCATTAGCAAAAGGGGTGTGTTGATTTGGATGAAAGAGAAGAAAGGCTGACAGGTGCCGCTTGTGTCGGAGTGGTTGCGGGGCTTTTTGCGTTAATACTCGGGATTGCGTTCTGTAGTCCGGTGAATTATCTGCCAAGAGTGACCGATAAGCGGTTTATATCGGAACATATCGAGATCGTTGAAGCGGGCGGCAGCTACTTCAATGTACAAGCTCCCGAAAAATATGAAATTCAGTTGGACGGTGAAGAATGGGTCGAAGTTACCGAACGTGAATATCTCTGCGCTCATATCGGAGAACGGTTCGATGACAGAAGAAAGGACTGAAAAAATATGGAAAAGAAAATGTGTAAAAATTGCAGGTATGCCGTGGAGTTTCGCTTCTCCTTCGCTAAATCAAATAACAAGTGCTGCGTCAGGCGCAGTGATCCCGATAAAGGCAAGGTTCTGCTTGTGGCGGATTCGTACTGCTGCCGGGGGTGGAAGTCTGCTGTTAGCGCTCCTGACAGGATATGCAGGTCTATAAAAGAAACGGGTAGAAGATATGAATACTAAGGAATTTTACAGAGTGGCTGATGAGCTGGGCAGGTCAAGGCTGGAACTCGCCGGGCAGGGAGTCAGGTACAGTATGGCACTCCGCTCATACTCCCAAATCAAGGTTTATGTCGCCGGAACATGGAATGATATGCTTGATATGGCTATCGCTCAGCTTAAGGAGCTTTACGATCACGGAAAGCTTTCTAAAGATGATTTCGTTACTCTTATCGGTGGCAGGCTGCTGAAAGAACTAACGCTCAACAAGTGGGAGGAAAGAGAAAATGAGTGATGATCTAATAAGCAGAAAGGCGGCGATTGCTTTTCTCCAAAGCATACCTTATATCAAAGAACACCCGAATATGGGTGAGTTGATGAAAGAGTGGATTGAACAAATACCCGGCGGTCAACCTAAAACAGGGCAGTGGATTTACAAAGAAAGAAATATTTTAATAAACACTGGTCGTGTCAGCTATGGAGAAAATGGAGCGGTACAGGAAAAGCGGTGGGCAAAGGTAAAAAAGCCTTATTGTTCAGAGTGTGGATGGTATGAGAATAGCGAGTATGAGGCTACACCATATTGCCCCAACTGCGGAGCAAGAATGAAAAGCGAGGGCGAAAAAGGTTATAAAACAGTACATTGACAAAGGATACGGAGATATTATAGCGAAAAAGTTTTTTAGCTGATTTGTAGAGGGACAGGCTTTTGAGTCTGTCTCTTTTTTTACTATATCTTGAACTTATGGGGACGTACTTTTGACTTATAATATACAAAATGTAGCTAAGAGCGTCTTCCGTTTGTCATTCCGGGGAGCAAAGCGACGAGGAATCTTTCTGATCTGCCGCTTTCGTGATAAAGATCCCTCGCTTCGCTCGGGATGACAACGAGGGCAGGATGACAACGTGGGACTCGGGATGACAACGAGGGCAGGATGACAACGTGGAACTCGGAGCAGATAAACATTATTCATTATTCATTATTAATTATTCATTAAAAAAGGGGTGAGACGGTTGAAAAGTGAAAAGGTTATTGACAAGGTTGAAAAAGAAGTCAAAGAGCTTAAAAATTGTTTTTACTGCGAAGGTGAGGCTATACAAGGCACTATACCGGGAAGAAATTATGTCGGTGTGCCCGGGTTCGTTTCAACCGTTTACTGCAAAGGCTGTCACAGGATGGTATCCGCTTTCGGGGAAAGTGCCCGGGCAGCTTCTGTAATGGCTCGCTCCTACTGGAACAGGGGTATTAATGACGGGGTAGCGACAAATGACTGATTTTGAAATATATTTTACCGCCGTTTATGACGGGCGGATCGTCGCCTGTGAAAAGCTTAAAAAGGCGGCGGAAATGCTGCTTACGGAGTTCCGGAACCCGGGCAGGTTTCATTTTGACCGCAATCTTGCCCGAAGACCTATAGAGTTCATTGAATCCTTCTGCTGCAAGCCTGACGGACGGCTCGGGCAGCCGCTGACGCTGGAGCTGTTCCAGAAAGCGCGTCTTGAAGCCATTTTCGGGTTCGTGGACGACGATGATCTCAGGCAGTTTCAGGAAGTGCTTATAATCGAAGGACGTAAAAACGGAAAGACTACCGAAACAGCGGCGATTGAGCTTTATATGCTTATATGCGACGGCGAGGGCGCACCAGAAATATACAACGTTGCAACAAAACTCGATCAGGCTAAAAAGGCTTTTACAGCCTGTCTGAACATGAAAAGACAGTCGCCTATGTTATCTCGTTACACAAGAAAAAGAGCGGCTGATCTTTATTGTGAGGGTAATATGGGCTTTATCAAGGCTCTCAGCTCCAACAGCAACGGTCTTGACGGTCTGAACACTCATTTCGGGTGTGTGGATGAGCTTGCGGCTATAAAAAACCGTGATATTTACGATCTCGTCAAACAGTCTATGTCAGCAAGGCAGCAGCCTCTTATGTATACAATAACTACCAATGGATTTATCCGTGAGGGCATTTTTGATGCGCAGTACGCTTACTCAAAAAAGCTTCTTTACGGCGAACTTGAAGAGAAAAACGAGAGGTTTCTGCCGCTTATATATGAACTGGATGACCCGAAAGAGTGGACGGATGAAAATGCCTGGATAAAGGCTAATCCCGGGCTAGGGACCGTAAAATCCTTTGAAGCACTCAAGGGCTATGTCAGCAAGGCTCTTGACGATCCGACGTTCAAACCGACTGTGCTTGTAAAGGACTTCAACATACCTCAGACTTCTGTATCTGGGTGGATGCCTTACGAAGTATTCAACAACAATCAGACCTTTGATATCCAAGATTTTGGCTATGGTGTAGGCGGATTCGACGCAGCAGACAGTGTTGATCTTAATGCTGCCAAGGTTATGTTCATGCGTCCTGATGATCCACACATCTACGTCAAATCCATGTACTGGATACCGGAAGCGGTCATTGAAGAGCAGCAGCGCAGGGGCAGCCGTGAAGGACGTGACAAGGTGCCGTATGATCTTTGGATAGAACAAGGGTATCTTCGTACCTGCCCCGGGCGCAAGTGCGACAAGCGTATTTTCCTTGAATGGTTCGGGGAGCTGAGGGATGAATACGACATCTACACGCTTTACATAGGATATGACCCGTGGCATATCGACGACACTTTACTTGCGCAGTTTCGTGCAGAATTCGGTGATAAGTGCATGATACCGGTACGTCAGGGTGTGTATACAATGTCAAGACCCATGAAGGATCTTGCGGCGGATTTCGCTGAGGGAAATGTTATATATGACAACAATCCGATAGACAAATGGTGTTTATTCAACACGGAAGTCAAAACGGACATTAACGGCAATATTCAGCCTGTAAAGAAAACCGACAGGACTCAGAGAATTGACGGCAGTGTCGCTCTTATCTGCGGTTACATAGTCCTACAGGACAACAAGGACAAGTTTATTTATCTTAATGAATAGGGCTTCGCAAGCGAAGCAGTTCAAAGCGTGGCGGTTTGGAGCCGACAAACATTATTCATTATTCATTATTAATTATTCATTAAAAAAGGTGGTTGTGATGGGGCTGTTTTCGAGGAAGGAAAAGAAAATTGAAAAGGCACTCGGGGAGTATTTCAGCTTGTTTTCTGCTTATTCTCCTGCATTCAGCAGCTTCAGCGGCGGTATCTATGAGATGGAGCTGACAAGGGCGGCGGTCCATGCCTTTGCTGTACACGCTTCAAAACTCAAGCCCGAAATTGCGGGCAATGCGCCCGGTAACAGGGCATTAGAGAGGCGTTTACAGTTTCAGCCGAATAGTATCATGGATACAAAAAAGTACCTGTACAGGCTGGCTACAGCTTATGCTGTGGAAAACAATGCCGTTATTGCGCCAATAGAAAACAGGCTCGGGCAGATCGAGGGATTCTATCCTCTTATTACCTCAAAAATTGAGCTGAGGGAATATCAGGGGGAAGTGTACATAAGATACCGGCTTGACAATGACAATTATTTTGCAATTGAGCTTGAAAAATGCGGGATACTGAACCAGTTCCAGTTCAAGGACGAACTCTGGGGCGAGAACAACAAGGCTTTTAGATCAACTCTTGAGCTTATAAACGTTCAGAATCAAGGTATCATTGAAGGTATAAAAAATTCCGCAACAATACGATTTATTGCAAAGCTTGTACAGCCGCTCAAGCCTAAGGATGTTGAAAAGGAAAGAGATTACTTCAACAACTTCTATCTCGGCTCGGCTAACAACGGCGGGGCTATGGTAATTGACAGCAAATATCAGGATGTAAAGCAGATAGAGTCAAAACCTGTGGCCATTGATGCGGCGCAGATGGATCAGATCAAACAGAACGTGTTCAATTATTTCGGAGTCAACGAGAAAATATTACAGAACAGTTTTAGCCCCGATGAATGGAACGCTTTTTATGAGGGCAAAATTGAGCCCTTTGCGCTGGAACTGTCGCTTGTACATACCGATATGCTATTCACGGACAATCAGAAGGCTTACGGGAATCAGGTGTTTTTCAGTTCCAATCGTCTGCAATATGCTTCAATTGCTGACAAAATAAGCTTTGTAAAAGAATTCGGCGACAGAGGCGGACTGTCCATTAACGAAGCCCGTGAAGTATTCAATATGGCACCGGTCGAGGGCGGTGACATACGT
Source organism: uncultured Eubacteriales bacterium (assembly GCA_900321195.1). Lineage (GTDB taxonomy): Bacteria > Bacillota > Clostridia > Oscillospirales > Acutalibacteraceae > UBA1213. Next base: position 23,952 of record ONVG01000001.1, on the reverse strand, counting down.
TACATAAGAGGCGAGTATAAAAATGCTGATGAGGGCGAAAGTGAAGCCCTCAGAACAGGAGATGAGGATAATGCCGATAAAGCAGGAAAGGCAGTACAGGCAGATGCCGGTACTGACTCAGCAGGAACAGAACAAGAAGAGGATAAACAGTGACTTCTACGTTGAAGGCTTCGCCGCAAACTACGAAAGATATATACTGTTTGATTTTGATGACGGTCCGATCTATGAACAGTTTCATAAAGAGGATTTCAGAAATACCGATATGTCTGATGTTATCATGCAATATGATCACAGCGGCAGAGTTATGGCAAGGATGAGCAACAAAACGCTTATCGTTGAAGTCAGTGACAGCGGTTTATTTGTGGCGGCGGATCTGTCAAAAACCGATGCTTCGAGGGGGCTGTACAGCGACATATCTACCGGCATGGTCACTAAAATGTCCTGGGCTTTTCTGCCCGGAGAAGTTGATTATGACCCTGAACAGCGGTTGATCACTTACAAGAACATACGAAAAATATATGACGTTTCGGCAGTGTCGCTGCCCGCAAATGATACGACATCCATAGGTACACGCTCGTTTATTACAGCGCAGATGGAGTTTGTACGGGCTAAGGTCAGAGAAGCCGCTAAGAAAAGGCTTGCGCTCAAGCTGATGTTAGCGCTTAGTGAATAATGAATAGTGAATAGTGAATAGTGAATAGTGAAGCCGGGACGGCTAAAAAATGACACTTAGCGGATGGGCTCAGAGTCGACAAACATTATTCATTATTAATTATTAATTATTCATTAAAAAAGCCTTTCGGCGGAGTGACCGGGGCGCAGGCGGGGAGTTCGCCTGTATTTTGTACGAATACAGACAATTTATGACATGAGAAAGGACGAAAAAACAATGAGAACACTTGCGGAAATTATCGCACGTTTGAAAGAAATTCAGAATGAAATGGAGAATGAGGGTGCTGATATTGACGCTCTCACAAGAGAAGTCAACGAACTTCTTGAAGAAAAGAGAGATCTTGAGTCTAAGGCGCAGGCAAGAAATAATCTGCTTGCTCTGATCGCTCAGGGAGTAGAGGGTGAGCCTGTTGAAGGCGGTGGAGAGAATTACGGTGACGGACCACAGATGAACCGCGCTATGAAGCGTTCTATGGCACATCTGCCCGAAAGCAAGGCGGAGATCGATCTTGACGAACGCAAAAAGCGCGCTCAGGAGCTTGTGGAAAGGGGAAAGATCGTTATTTCCGGAGCTGAACAGCGTGCGCTTATCCTGAACGGCGGGCATATCGCTACACCTACCAAGGTAAGTGGTATCAATGACATCCCCGGCGTGGTTTCCTCTATCGTTGACATGGTAACGGTTGAGGATTGTACGGGTATGAGCGCAGACAATGTGGCTTATCAGGTTACCGAGTCTTCCGCTTCTGCCGTGACTGAGGGCGTGGCACCGACTGCATCAGAGCCTACATTCAACTATGTTACCATTACACCGTCTGTATGGGGACTTATGGCGTATGTGGGTGAACAGATCAGAAACCAGTCGCCGCTTGACTACGAGACCAAAGTAATTGCGGCAGTACGCAAGGCACTGCGCAAAAAGGCGGCTGAAAAGATCAAGGATGCTGTATACGCTTCCGCTCTTGCGGATGAGATCACTATGACGGCTATCGGGGCGGACACTCTGCGCAAGATCGCGCTGGGTTACAGTGCGGACTCTATCGTTGACGGCAATGCTGTGCTTTTCCTCAACAAGGCTGATCTTATCGCTTTCGGCGATGTAAGAGGTACAAACGAGAAAAAGGCAGTCTATGAGGTCACTCCCGACACAGCCAACCCCAACACGGGTATCATTAAAGACGGCGGACTAAGTGTGAAATACTGTATCCTTCCGGAAGCTGATGCGCTTACGGGTTCGACTAACAGTTCTACAACTGCAACCAAACCTACCATGTTCTACGGCAACCCCTCAAACATCAAGCTTGATCTTTTCGGCGGCATGAAGGTCTCGGTTTCCGAAGATTACAAGTTCGCTGAGGGCTTACTCTCTGTTCGTGGTGTGGCTTCATTCGGTGTTGATATGGTAGTACCTAAGGGTATTATGCGTATTGCTCTGCCGAAAGCTTCGTGATCATAGGGTCTTAAACTATAAACGGGAAAGGCGGTTTCTCTATGCTGGAAAGGATCAAACAGGCTCTCAGAATTTCAAATGACAGTCTGGACGAGGACATAGCTGAAAATATTGCGGCGGGGGTCGATGATCTCAGGCGCAGGGGCGTTGAAGCGGCGGTTACAAGCACCGAAAAGCTTGTTATACGTGCCGTTGAACTGTACTGCAAGTGGAATTACGACTATCTCGGCAAAGGCGACGCCTGGTATACGCATTATGAGGCTTTAGCCACTGCTATGGCTCTCGCTCAGGAGTACGCCAGCGACAAATACTGGGAGGATGTTAACAATGGAAATGAATGACCGTGTTATCCTTCAGCGCAGAGTCCCGGAAGGGGGATACGGCGGCGGGTATGAAGTACAAGCCGAAGCTGCCGTATGGGGACATCTTGAGGAAGTTTCCGCTTCTTTCCGTTCACGGCTCGGAGCGGCAGGAATGAGCGTTGACAAAACTCTCCATATGTGGCGGGCTGAGTTCGGCAGTCTTTCTCCTACTCATGTCGTTCTTAATGACGGCAGTGATTACAGGATAGACTCCGTCGGGACTTCTCTTAATGAACTGCTCGTCAAGCTCGTCTTAGTGAATAGCGGATAGCTCAGAGCTAAGGGCTCAGAGCTCAGAGCTGTGGAGGCTCGGGGGTTATGCTTTTGGCTGCGAAGCTGATTCCACTTTCCTAATTCCACATTAATAAAAAGGTGCGTGATGATATGGCGGATGATGTTTTTACTATGGAAGAGCCTGATATTGCTTCGTTTATCAAAGATCTGGACTTATGCAAACAAGAAGTAAGGCAGGCTGTTGCCGAAGGTCTCAACGAGGGCGGTAAAATTATCGCAGCTGAGATGAAAAGGCTTGCCGCGCCTATCTGTCATGTACTGCCTGAGTGGATATCAGCGGGCGGGATAGAACTGCAAAAAAACGGCAAGCTATCTATAAAAGTCGGGTACAGGGATTTCAGATCCGGTGACTGGCCTGTGATAGGGCTTATCTTTGAACATGGGCGTCCCGGGCAGTCTTCGTCAACACGGCAAAGCGAATACAGGTATTGGCACTACAAAACCAAAACCGGCAGAACTGTTTTTATGAGGAAGAAAAAAGGACCTATACAGCCTCAGCCCCATATACGCAGAGGATTTGACAACAAAAAAATTGGAGCTTCCGATCTTATCATCAGAAAGGTCGAAGCGGTTCAGAAGAAGGCGATGACGTGAATGCAGTAAAAACCGTGGCGGACATACTGGCGGGAGCCGGGGTGGACGTCTACACTAAAATGCCCGAGTTTGGCAAGGGCGACAAGCCGGATGTGCTCGCTGTGATCTCAGCTTATGAAATTACAGCGGCAAGGTATGACGGGTCCTTAGCGGCAAGGTACTGTTACATTACCGTATCTGTTATGGGATTCTCCGAAACAGCTGTGGATAATGTCAAGGAAAGCGTTATCGCCTTGCTTGAAAGCAGAAGGATCCGCTACAGCGGATGCAGATATGCTGAGGATGAACTATTCCCGAAAGAGTTCAGAAGAGACCTGGAATTTGTTTTAGTGAATAGTGAACAATGAATAATGAATAGTGAATTACGGAAGGGAAAAAGGTATTGTTTGTGATAATAATTCCTGATTCCTGATTGAAAAAAAGGGGGAAATTATAATGAATGTTCTTGTAAATCATGACGTGAATGTCAGAAATATTGTAGTATGGCCGTTTACAAACAGCAAGACTGAACAGTGCGGTAAGGCTTACGCTTTCGGGGAACGCGCAAAGTCCGCGTCCTGGTCGCTTAACGCTAATACGCAGTTCGTGAACTCCGACGGTGTTACGGTAGGTTCGTATACCGGTATTCCCAACGGACAGGGTACGCTGGGACTGGCGGAGCTGACACCGGGCGAAAGGTCAATGATTCTCGGGAATACTGCAGGCGGTGTGATTCTGAATAATTCTGTTATCAATATTACCAATGTGGGCAGCAGGGATATTGCGCCTTATGTACGACTTGCGTTTATTACTGATACTGATAGCGAAGAAGGGCTCATTAACCTGTACAAGTTCCTTAGGTGCAAGTTCTCACCATACGAAAAAACTGTAGATCAGGTGAATGAGTCGGGACAGGCTACGTTCTCTACTATCTCTGTTCCGTTTACTTTCTTCAATACCTTCTCCACTAACGAGAACCTGACGGGTAAAATCTATGAAGCAAAGGGTGTTAATCCCAACACTGAGGAAGGCGCGGCATTTATCGAGAACTGGTTTACGGATGGAGATTTCGTTGGAAGAGATGGTTTGTATAACACGAATTCCGCAATAATAGTTAATAGTTTGCCTGTACTTGACGGCGGCACTATTAACAGCGGAAGTACTGTTACATTCAGCGGAAGCGCATCGGGCGGCACTGCGCCTTACAAGTACAGCTATTATCTTAAAGCGCAGGGAAGCGACAGCTGGACTGCCGTTGCTGAGGACAGCAGCGACACCACTGCTACAAGGGAAGTAACTGTTGTAAGTGACACCGTTTATTATTTTAAAATCGTTGCTAAGGACGCTAACGGACTCACAGCAACAAAGACTATCACAGCAACGGTTGTAGTCTGAGCAGGAAAGGTGAGCCGCCGCAAGCGGGTCGCGTGAGGTGTGCTTTGCGGCGGCAAAGCGGTCATCCGCAAGGATGACTTTGAAAGAATTTGCAAATTTTCAAAAAATTCTTATCTTCACACTTCACTCTTCACACTATTAAAAAGGGGTTTGGTTTTATGTTAAGCAGTCTTATAAGAAAGTCAAGCGTTGTACATATCGGGGGGAGAGAGTTTAAGATCAGGTTCTCTCTTAACGCGTTGCTTTACCTTGAAGTGGAGTATAAAAGCATTGAAAAAATACTTCAGACAGAGTATGACAAGTGGCAGATCGAAGACTGCTTACAGCTTTTAAGAGCAGGATTCTGTGACCTGCCCGAAAACCGTGAATGTGTTTCTAACAGGGATTTTACAGCAGTCAAGCCGCTGCTGTCTGAGCTGGGGGCGGCGGTCGGTATATGCGACCTGCCCCGCCTTCGCTTGGAGCTTATGATGGCGATCTCGGAAAGCTTCAGCAAAAGCAGGGCGGCTGCGGGAAACGATGAGGAACACAACTACTATACGGGTTACGGACATTTGAGAGCGTTTTACTGCGACATAATAAAGCGTCCTGAGGAAGAGTTCTGGTCAAGCACACGGGCAGAGATCGACGACAGGATCGACAAGTACCTTGAAGTCAAGGGACAAAAAGACAAACCCGTTATCGTTAAAAGATATGATAGTTTGTAGCTCAGAGCTAAGGGCTATGAGCTCAGAGCTGTGGCGGCTCGCAGGTAAATAGAATATGATTGACTCTTGACATGGTCGAGATGTGGTGTTAGAATAAACACGAGTACTGTACAGTGCGGTGCCGGCTTTTGCCGGCAAAGGCGGTTTGTTCCCCTTAGTAAAGGGGGTCGATAGCTATGACGATCAGCGATGTATGCGCTTGCATAGTGGCTTTAGTCCATGTTATCACTTTCGTTTACAATATCGTTAGAGATAATAGTAAGAGAAAGTAATTTTCTTAGTTTTTTACATAAAAAATAAGAAAACACCGCCAAGCCCTTCCAAAGCTGCGGTGTTTTCTTAATACCAATCTTGGGGAGCAAACCGCCTACTGTGCGGTACTCTCTTTGTCTTTATTTTACAACATCACACCTGTATTGTCAAGCGTCCGTTAGCGGATGCTTTATTTTTTTGCGCGTGCCTGTACCGGGAATAACGCAGGGGTCGCTCAAGGGTGACGAAGGATTCGGCGGAAAAAGTCAGAGCTACAAACATTATTCATTATTCATTATTAATTATTCATTAAAAAAAGGGTGGTGGCAGTATGGCGGAGAGCGGAAGGTCTTATGTGACGAATTTCGGGGCGGGAACAAAGTCATTTGAAGCCGGTATCGACAGGATGACGGAGTCGCTCAGAAAACTTCAAAAGGAATACAAGAACAACACTAAAGAACAAAAAGCAGCGTCAAAGGAAATCAAAGACGCTGAAAAGGAATTAGCATTACTTGAAAAGGAAATTCAGAAAAACGGCAAGGCTACCGAAGGGCAGAAGAAAAGGCAGGAAGAGCTTAATGATGTGATCAGAGAGGCTAAGAAAAAACTCGATGATCTGAAAATCGCTCAGGCAGGGCTTAAAAATGAAATAGACAGCACCAAAAAGAAGATCGAAGAACAGAAAAATGCTATGGAGAAGTTCAAGACTTCTATGGATGACGCCAAGACCCATGCCAAAGACTTAGGTTCTGAGCTTGCGGGGCTTGCGGCAGCAGGTACAGCGGCAGTCGCCGGTATGGTATCTTACGGCAGGCAGGCGGCGCAGTGGGCGGACAGTATGAATACTCTGTCTAAAACCACCGGAATATCTACTTCAGAACTTCAAAAGTTTGAATATGCAACTCAGCTTATTGATGTTTCTATGGATACGCTCAGCGGAAGTCTGACTAAGCTGACCAAAAATATGGCTGCGTCAGCTGAGAACGGTACAGGGGCGGCTGCGGAAAGCTTCGATAAGCTGAATGTATCTATACTCGACAGTTCCGGACAGCTGAAAGACCGTGAGGAAGTTTTCTATGATGTCATTGAAGCACTCGGCAAAGTAGGGAACGAAACGGAGCGGGATGCCCTCGCGATGGAGATCTTCGGCAAATCCGCTCAGCAGCTTAACCCGCTTATCATGGGCGGCGCGGATGCGCTCAAGGCTATCGGCGATGAAGCGGAAAAGGCAGGGCTTATACTATCTCAGGATCAGCTTGACGGACTTAACAAATTCAACGACGAAATAGACAGTCTTATCTCTAAAAGCAATTCTTTACAGCGGCTGACGGCTTCTCAGATGACCCCTGCTGTGGAAGGACTTCTTGAAGTGGCTGACGATCTGCTTGACGAGGTCAACGCTATGGCGCAGTCGGGAGAGCTTGAAACCGTTATGAAGTCATGGGGGGTTACCATCCGTAAGGGCGCAGAGGATCTCAAAAATCTTGTTATGTGGGTCGTTAAGCACAAAGAAGCAGTCGCAGGGGCGGCAGGTGCGTTGGCGGGGTACAAAATAGGTTTATCTATTGGATCCCTTATTAACAGTTTATGCTCGGCTGTGTCTGCACTGAAGATGGCAACGGACAAAGAAACAGCAAGTCAGATCGCTCTTAATACCGCTATGAATTCCAATCCGGTAGGTGTAGTTATAGGACTTTTCGGAGCATTGACTACCGGATTAACGGCGTATTCAATTGCTGCAAGAAACTCAGCTGATGCAACAGAGAAAGTGAACGAAGCGTTAAAAACCGCTTCGGAAGCGTCTGCTGCGAGTGCTGCTTCCGCTGAAAGTGAAGTTATATACATACAGTCTTTAGGAGCTGAATATGAAAAGCTCAGAGTTAAAGCAGACCTTACAAGTGAGGAAAAGAACAGATTAGCTTCAATCGCTGATACACTGCAAAGCAAGCTGGGACTTGAAGCAGACGAAGTCAAGAATACGGCGGGGGAGTATCAGAGTTTAGCAGACAAGATAAAAGAGACCGTCGAAATGATGAAGCTTGAAGCTCAGATGGAAGCGGCAAAGGCAGGACTGACATCTGCGTATGAAACTCAGCTGAAGGCGGAAGAAGCTTACCGAATGAAGCTTCAGGAAGTTCGGGAAAAATATCCGGATCTGTACGATGAAAAAGGAAACCTCAACCGCAACGAATACAACTATGACACCAAGGATGTTGTAGAAGAAGTTACGGCACTGAAAAACGCTGCTATTGATGCTGCAAAGGCAGTTGACTATTACAGCGGAAAAATTGACGAAGCTGTTACATATACGGAAAACGCAAAGGCGGCTACTAATTCATCAGGCGCAGCTTTGGACGGAGTCAAGGGCAAGATCGAAGAAGTCGGGGACGCTGTGGATGATGTTCAAGCGTATGCTGATAAGATGCTGAACGGTGAAGAGGGGTATGACCTGAAAGGCTTTTATGAACTTTTCCGTGATACGGGAGAGGCGGCAGATTATTTACAAGAAAGGCTGACAAACGCAAACAAGGCTCTTGAGGATAACAGGACCGAGATCAAAAATACTCAGGATGAAATCGAAAGACTGAGAAAGGAACTCAACAAGCCTGATATAACAGACGAGGACGCTATAATTAAAGGTCAGCAGCTTGAAGAAGCCAAAGAAAAGCTGGCGCAGCTCAGGACCGAACAGGTAGGGCTTAAAGAAGACGTTAAGTCTGCGCAGGCTGAGTATAAAACTGCAGCGTGGGATGCTCAGACACTCAGTGAAAAGCTTTCTGATATCGCAAAGCAGTCCGCAAGCGTCAGGAGCGAGATGAACAGTCTTGCAAATACGTACAAGTCTCTGAGTGACGGTCAGCAGCTGAGTATTGACGCGCTTTTACAGCTTGCCGAAAAATATCCCGAATATGCGGCGGATATAATAAACGCTAACGGAAGTCTTGAAGCTCAGAAAGAAATAGTTGAAAAGCTTTTTAACCTCAAAAAAGATGAGCTTCGGTTGACTCTTGAAAGTGCGCGGGACGCAGTACAAGAAGAAAACAACAAAAGAGAAAAACTCATGGATAAACTGAGGGATCAGATAAGGACTTACGAAAACTATCTCCGGGTTCTGAAAAATTTAAAGCTGACGTCAATGGACAGCTACAAGACCCTTATAACTCTTACCGGCAATGCAAAAGATCAGCTTGCAGAGCTTAACGGCGAGTTCAACAACGGTACGGATAAGATCGACGCCTACAACAAAGCCATTGAGTCACTGAAAAACTTCGGCGTAAACAATTACGGCGGAAACGATAACACCAACAACAACTACAATCCGACTCAGACAAGCGCAGGAAACGACAGCGTGCAGTGGACATGGGGCTGGATGGACGAAATCGGCACGGGAGACACCAGTGCCGCCGCACGTTTAAGTCTTGTTGAGCGTGTTCATCAGATAGGCAAAATAAACGACAATGAGCTTAAAGCCGAGTATGAAAAGATACTCCGTCAGGAACAGCTTACCGCTGACGAATCCTACAGCATCAGGCTCAAGCTCAAGAACCTTACAGACAAGTTAGCGGACGCACAGCTGCAAAAACAGAACGAAAACGCTAAAAAAGCGCAGGAGTATGCGTTGGCAGCGTATACAAAACTGATTAACGGGCAGGTCGAAAAGCTCAATGATCTGAATGACGCTATAAAAGCGGGTGCTGACAGGCAGGTCAAAGAGATAGACGAACAGCTTGAGAAGCGAAGGCAGAAGCAGGAAGACGACAGCAGGAAAAAAGAGCTGGACGCTATTAACCTACAGCTCAAATATATGCACGACGACAATGAGACCAGCAGGCTTTCGCTTGAACAGCGGCGGCAGGAGATACTTAACGAACAGGCAGAAGCCGACTACCAGAGAAGGATGGAACAGAAAAAGCTTGATATCCAGAACAAGGCTAATGATGAGATAGACAAAAATACTGCCGCTATGAAAAACCTTAATACTACGCTTGAAAACTTTTCCTACCTTCTCGCAAAAGCAAGCGGGACTCTGTCAACGCAGCAGATCATTAACAATAACAACGTTACTCAGAACTTTGAAGCTGTCAGAGGGTCGGCTCTGACACAAAAACAGGCTCAGCAGTTCCTTAAAGCAATAGTCAGCCTGTAAATAATGAATAATGAATAGTGAATAATGAATAGTGTTAAATAAAGGGGTGTTACAGGTGTTTATTAAGACGGGGATGTATGAAAATGAAATTGGGCGGCTTGAGTTTACCCGGGCGGGTCCGCTTTATATGTCTAAGATCGATGCGTCGGGGTCGGCTGTGGATCAGGATGAAAGCAGTCTTGTAGGTGTTCCCGGGTCGGTCGTTACTGATCTCAGGTCAAGAAGCAGGGTGATTCCGGCAGAGTTCACTTTTGTAGATATTGGTACAGCCGTTCAGCGGGACAGGATAGCAGCTGTATTTGAGCCGCTTCTATGGGGAGTTCTTACTATCTACACAGAAAATGATGAATACACGATGGACTGCCGTCCGCAGGAAGCCCCTGTATTTGTCAGGGATAAGGATATAGACTATCTCTGGAGTTTCGACATTGATTTCTATGCGCCGTATCCCTACTGGCGCAGGGGGCAGGAAAGGTCGTTTGACGGCGGTATCGGCACATCTGTCATACGTTCCAAAACCATAAACAGAACGCCTGTGAAGATAACGTATCAGGCAGGGGACAGCGGCATGCTGCAAATCAACGGGGCGCAGATGACAATATCAAATACTCACAGCAAGGCAATAACCATCAACACCGAAGATCTGACAGTTATTGATTCGGACGGAAACAGTGTCTACGACATTATAGATATTGCTACCTACCCGATAGAAGATATGGTGATGAATTACGGAGACAATGAGATACTGATCTCGGGGAGTGTGCCTGTTATCAGATGGCATGAGCTTGCAAGGTCGTTTTTCTGAGGTGAAGGTATGAAAATACAGTTTTATTCGACTCCCGACGGAGTCAAAACATGGAAACAATGTTATCTCGGGGGAACTATGTTGATATCATCCCTTGAATATGATATCAAATACATAGGTTACGGGGCTTTCAGTCTTGTTTTGCCCTATTCTGCAAGGTGGCTTGAGGTATTGAAGCTTAATTATCTTGTGGAAGTATGCAGAAACGGCAGTTCGGGAAGTTCGGCGGACTGGTTCATCATTCAGTCGATCGCCTTCGACACTAAAACTATTGAGATAACGGGATATGATCTTAACTATCTGCTTACGCTCAGGATAAGTACATACATTAACGGGGCTACTCAGGATTATGATCCGGTGAGCGGCGCAACCTGGGAATGCATCAAACATTATCTTGACAGCAACATGATTGAAGCAAGCGGGTCAAGAAAAATGCCTATGGTTTTTGATGAGAATGGTGTTGTGGGTCTTACAAGTGACAGTTATCTTGCCAAATTACAGCCTTTAAGCGATATTGTCAATGAGCTTTGCGAAAGCGCAGGGATAGGGTACAGGATAACTGCCGGCTACAGCGGAAATGCTGCACAGCTGAAATTCAGACTGATTGAAGGTACAGACAGGTCGATTACTCAAAGAGTCAATTCTCCGGTGATATTAGGCGCGTCAAAAAGGAACGTCAAAGCTCTGAGCTTCAATTATGACTGCTCCAATGAGATCAATGCTGTATGGGCTACGGGGGCAGGAGCAACAGTGGCAGTTTACAGGGACAGCAGTAATATCCCGTCGGGTTTGCTTCGGCGCGAATCGGCGGTTGAAGTGGATGTGCCGACGGTTTCTGATCTTTCCAAATATGCGCTGTATGAGATCAGGGACAATGTCCAGACGGATGAGTATGCAATAGAGCCGGACAGCAGGAGATATGGTGTACTTTACAATATCGGGGATATTGTCAGTGTGAAAGATGACGCTCTGCGCAACTTCTATCATGGGCGGATCGTCGGAGCGCAGATGAATTTTATGCCGTCCGGAACAGCGGTAAAGATCACTGTTGCTAAAGACGGGAAGGCGAGGAAAAAGCCTATTGACAGGATAATCAACAATCTCAGAGCGGGAACGCTGAAATCTAACGGATAAGGAGAGCGGGAAAATGGAACTCGTTTTAATGCAAAACAGAAATGCAGATTTTCTGATCAAGCCTGTAAATCCTGACGGGACTGCGTATACTCCTGACGGGAGTATCACTGACGTTGTTTTCGCTGTAAGATCGGGCGAGTTCGGGAATGTGCTCATTTCAAAAGACCTGGAATGGGACGAAGGTCAAAGCGGATATGTTCTGAATTTACAAGCATCGGAAACAGCGGTACTCAGCGAGGGTGAGTACGCATACGGAATTTACTATGTGACCACCGACGGCGGTATCTACGATCTTATAGAAACAGAAAGGCTATTCGTTAAACGAAGTGTATAGGAGGTATATTTATGAATTTTGTTATCAATGAAAACACCAACATGAGATTCAAAGAGGGGCAGGAGCCTGATCTCGGGTCGATCAGGCTCGGAGCAGGCGGGGATTTTGCTTTGCTTGCGGCGGATATCTCAAAGCTTAATTCCGATCTTACAAAATCTGCGTGCAGCGGTAAGCTTGCGGATGGGCAGGTATTCACCGTCGTTTCCGGAACTGTGGCATTTGTTGCTGACTGGAAAACAGGCGGGGCGGCTAAGGCTTATATGTATGAGGAAAGTTCTGACAGTTGGTACGAGTTTGTAGAGGGTGAGTAAGATGAACAACAGAACTAAACGGCTGCTGATGCTGCTTGAGGACGGCGGGAGAAAAACTGTTTCGGGTGTGCCGCCGCTGATATTCAAGTCGGATGGATCGGCGCTGAAAAATTACCGGTTCTACGGCGCTGCCGGGGGCGTCGGTGATTATGACGAGAACAGCGGAAAGTATGTTATTCCGGTGACGATTGCCGGAAAAAATAAATTTGACGGGACGCTTTTCAGCGGATATTACACTGATTCCACAATGACATCAATAGGCGGAGCGACCGGAAACTACAAATCTTTTAAGTTACTGTTATCTGCCGGTACATACACATTCAGCTGTAGTGTTCCCGTGCTTATTATTCGCTATATAACCTCAGATATTTATAGATCTAATCCTATAGGAAGTAAATACACTCAGGAATATACATTTACACTTGCTAATGACAGTTATGTATCTTTAGCGTTTCGCAATGAAAGTAACACAGCATGGGACGATAGTACAACGATACAGGTCGAGTTATCACAGTCAGCTACAGAATACGAACCATACCACGCCCCAACAACCACTAACCTCTACCTCCCTGAACAAATCAAAATGGTAGGCGATGAAGCAGAGCATATAGACTATAGGGAACAGAAAATGCACAAAGTTAGGAAAAATCTGCTTCCAGTAGTTGCAACTTCTAAAACGGTTACTGGTGTTACATTTACTGTAAATGTAGATAAAAGTGTAACCTGTAACGGTACGAACAGGGGAACGTCGGATATTATATTTGAGTTTAATCAGTCGGGTATATCATTGGAAATAGGTAGAGGGTATATTGTAAGTGGATGCCCCGAGGGAGGTGCAATGTTTAGAAGTTATGCTATACAATGTTACAATGGATCCTCTTGGGTCTATGATATTGGGCATGGTGCAGCATTTCCAGCATTGGGCACTGGGATAGCTAGGCCTCAGATAATTATTCCGGTGGGAGTAACAGTGAATAACTTAACATTCTACCCCATGATTCGTACGGCAAATATCGAAGATGATACTTACGAACCCTACATTGAAAACACAGACCTCGACGTAACGCTCCCTACACTCCCGATAATCGCAGGAACAAATATTCTGTCAATCGGAACAGAGGTGCAACCGTCAAAGGTTGAAGTTATGGGAAAGATAAAAGCTGTAAGCGCGCAGCCGGTTTTACTGTCACGGCAGATATCAGATTCGCTGATGTTTGGCAGCGAAAACGAGTTGGATGTGCTGCTGTCTGGCAGTGAAAACGGGGCGGATGAGCCCCATCAGTCAGCTGCGCTGACAGCTTCCCCGGAGGGGGAGCCAAGTTTTGACGTTTCGGAACAGTTGAAGGGAGATGATGAATATGCAGACGATCAGAGCGGATATAGTTCCGATGAAAACGATCTCAGGGACAATAGCGAAAACACGGACGATCTCAGGTGTGATACACAGGTCAGGCGGTAGTCAACCAACACCGCCAACACCGATTAGCGGTGGGTATCATTTTGTGTATATCTCTCCTTTTATTATGGAAGTAGGGGATATCGAGTCAGCTAATGTCTATGTTGTGGTTGATGAATCACCGATCGAGCAACCAGAGGGGGTATAATATTGAGCTATATTCATATACAACTCAAAAAAAAGGATAAAGACGGCACAAGCACCATAGAAGCATTACACGGTTTTGCTAATCTTATAAAAGGAAAAATACTTGAACTTGGCGGCTTTGTAACAGCAATATCAGGAACAAACGCACTCAGCATTGACAACAAATTTAAGATAGTAATGTCGGGTAATGAAAATTTTAAGCAATTTGTTAATGTATCAGCAATGACTTATGAAAATACACCACTGTTTTCAGGACGTTTCAGAGTCTGCTCCGGTTTGGGAAAAGATTATGGTTATGTTTGTGGCATTAAAGCAGCATTGAATAACAATAGTTTTGCCTTGACACTCAGAGGAGACAGAATGTTCCCTATAGTGGGCGGGGCAGAAGTTGAAAGCACTAATTTTGACATGAACTTTTTTTATTCGAGAACGTCAAACGGTGGTGCCATTTTCGGCTGCACCGGATACGACACTAACGCAGTTTCAACTACTCGTAATTTTGCACTTGATACTCAAATGTTTAACATCAGCGGTGAACAGGCATTTACAGCACCGTCACGGCTGCCGTATATAGCTAAGTCGGATATAACAGAGATAGATGTTATAGAAAATAAGATTATTGTACAGAACGGTATTAAGGACGGAGCAATAGCCCAGTCTTTTGATACTTCAACAATCACAGGTGATATGTTTTATCCTGTTGGCGACAAGGTGTATTATGCGGTCAACAATAACACATTGATGGAGGTGTGAAAGATGGATAAGGTTGAAAGCATTGGGATTCAGGCAATTATCTCCGCTGCGCTGGCGGCTTTTGCGTCATATTTAGGTGCGCTTGCTGTGCCTATCATTGTACTTATGGTAATGATGATAATTGACTACCTCAGCGGTATGTCGGCGGCATGGAGCGAGGGAACGCTGTCAAGCAAGGTCGGCGCAAAGGGCATTGTGAAAAAAGTCGGGTATATGGCACTAATTGCTGTTGCTATGGGAGTGGATTATCTTATCTATAGTGGAATTGTGGCAGCTAATATCGAAGTCGGTTACAATATGTGGTTCGGGCTGCTCGTTGCGGTCTGGCTCATCATAAATGAGATGATATCCATACTTGAAAATCTGGGGCGGCTTGGTGTGCCGATACCTGAGTTTTTGAAGAAAATTATAGGCAGGCTGAAAACATCAGCAGAAAGAAAGGATTGATCAATATGTCCAAAAAAATTTATTTATCACCGTCAAATCAAAGCGGAAACAAGTACGCTTACGGCAACACAAGTGAAATGGAGCAGTGCAACAGAATTGCAGACGCAGCAAAAACAGCCCTTGAACGCTGCGGATTTACCGTCAAAAAAGCTCCAAAGGGGCAGGATATGAGCAAGTCTATTGCAGAATCTAACAATTGGGGTTCTGATCTGCATATGCCGATACATACAAACGCCGGCGGCGGTTCGGGTACAATGTGCATGGTTTACAGCAAGGCTTCTGAAAACATGAAGTATGCAAACCCTATATACAAGGCAGTTCAGGCAGTTACGCCCGGTAAAACGGAGTATGGTGTCAGAGAATACCCCGATTTATCCGAACTTTGTAACACAAATGCAATTGCTGTATACACTGAGGTTGACTTCCATGACAATCCCACAATTGCAAAGTGGTTAATAGAAAATACGTCAACAGTCGGCGAAGCCTTTGCAAAAGGTGTGTGTCAGGCTTTCGGGGTCACATACAAAGCACCCGGCACGTCTGCAAGCACAACTTCAAGTACTGCAAAGGCAGCAACTACAGTCAGCGACAGGGATAAATTCCTTGAAACGGCTCGTTCCTATATCGGAAAGAATGGCTATTATGTTTGCCAGACTAAGCTTAAACTTGGCGCAGTTTATGACTGGTGCTGCTATGCCGTGTCTGCGATCATGAAGGACTGCGGATTCATTCCGAAGTATCAGCCGGAAGTGTATGGGGTCGCGCCTTACCCTGCCCGCTATGGTGACGGCAAGACGGGAACATGGTTTGCTAAAGGAAGTAAGACTCCGCAGCCGGGTGACCTGATTTTCTTCAAGTATGACGGATGCCCGACTCAGGACAAGTATTCATGCTCTCACATCGGCATTGTTGAAAAAGTCAGCGGAAACACCATCACTACGCTTGAAGGCAATGTTCAGGGCAGCGGCAGCAACTGGGCGGGAACTTCAACTTTTGCAAGGTGCACGAGGTATCTTAGTGACGGCAGTGTACACAGCTTCTTCCGTCCGAACTGGGCAGCTTCGACGGCTTCAAAGACAACAACACAGTCGGTTTCAAACACGATCTACCGTGTGCAGGTCGGGGCATTCGCAGAGAAAAAGAATGCGGACGCTTATCTTGAAGCAGTCAAAAAGGCAGGCTTCATGGATGCGTTTATTGTGGAAGGGAAGAAGTAATTCCAAATGAAATTCCATATGATAATTCTAAAACACTTGAAATAATAGGCTTTTAAAAGTTTTTTGGTGGGTTCGAGCCCCACCACCGGCACTCAGAAAGACCCCGCATAGATGCTGAAAGTTCAGTGTTTATGCGGGGTTTATATATTTTTATAGTATCAGATATGTAATTATATTATCACTTTTAGGATTAAAATTTCATATTTTTTAACGCTATTCCATATGAAATTCCATATGGAATCACAGGTCAACAGCCTGAGAAAAAAAGTCGTTTATCCGATCATCGACAACTCTTTTCTGATCCTTAAATGTGAACTGATATATTTTGTCCATTGTTTTTATATCGCTCCATCCTCCACGTTCCATTGCATATTTTGCCGGTATGTTCAGATAAAGCATAACAGATGCGTTAATGTGTCTGAGATCATGTACTCTCAGATGTGGAATACCGACATTATCACATATTTTTTTAAGATGTTCTCTTACAGCCGACTGAGATTTGGTCATTATATGATCAGATGGTTTTTGAGCGTTTCTAACCATTAGTTTATGGAGAAAAGGCGGAACAACTATAGTACGTTCGCTTTCCTCTGTTTTGGTTCCTTTTTGAACCATTGCATTTGTGATATCTCTGACTATCGCCTTATCTACAGAAAGAACCATATTATCTGTATCATAATCACTCCATCTGAGTGCTGTTATTTCGGAAATTCTCAGCCCCAGACACATAGCTATCAATAACGGAATAGCTTGTTCATCTTTTACTATCTCAGATAATAACAGTTTGACCTGCTCCAAAGATAACTCCTGAGCTATATATTTCTTTGGCTGCGGTAAAGAAATATCAGACAGATTGACCGATGGAGCATACATTTTTACAACAGTACGTATCAGAACAATCTCGTTTTTTATTGTTTTAGGTTTTTTTGTTCCAATTTCTTTGTTAACTGCTGCTTGTACCTTGTGTGCCGTTAGCTTATTGATTTTTATGTTCATTATTGATGGAAATGCTTTTTTCTTAATATAATTGTAACCCCTGATAGTTGAAGGGGAAAGAGTAGCCCCCTTAAATTCAATGTACTTATCTATAGCTTCACTCAGAGTCATAGCAGAACTGTCTCTGGTGACTTCCTGATGGTGAGCTTTAAAGCTTGCAGCAAGATATTCTGCTTCTTTCTTTGTCGGCGCAGTAAAGCTCTTGCGTATTTTCTTTCCATTCTGATCATAGCCGACAAATACCTGCACATTCCATGATCCGGATGGTAATTTTTTAGCTTTCATCAATATCACTCCTTATTGCGTTTTTATCGGAGCTGTGTTATAATAACAATATCATATTGAGTTGTTTTTTGACATATAACACAGCTCCTGCCCCTGTCGGTATTACCAGTGCCGGCGGGGGCGATTTTTTATTTCAATTTCTTCCCACAATAGGGACAAAAACATTTTTTATCATGTTCTTCCTGAGCTTTATGCTTTTCTTCCATGCTCTCAACAAAACCCGATGATATAATACCTGTCGGTACTGCTACCAGTCCGATACCGAGAAGGGCAATAATTGCACTCAGAATTTTCCCGAGAACAGTAACCGGATAAACATCTCCATATCCTACAGTAGTCAGAGTAGCTACTGCCCACCATAAAGCGGCAAAGGCATTCTCAAAGGCTTCCGGCTGTGCTTCGTTCTCTATATTGTACATAAGGACAGCGGCAATTATCATCAGCATTGATACAACTGCAATTGATGATAAAAGCTCGTGTCTTTTGCGTTTGAATACATCTGCAATTGTTGATAATGCCGTTGTATAGCGGTTTATCTTGAATATTCTCAGCAGTCTTATTATCCGCAGCATACGCAGCACACGCAGATCAATAGGAATTATGTATGGAACATAAAACGGCAGAATTGCAAGCAAATCTATCACTGCCATAAAGGATCGTATGTATCTGAGTCTTGCTCTGAACGGCTTCATTTCGGGAAACATAAGGTCTGCTGTATAGATACGCAGCAGGTACTCCAGTGTAAAGATCACAACAGATACTACTTCTATCCACCAGAGGATGTTTCTTGCCCACTCAGGAAGACTGAATGTGTCTGCTATTACTGTTATAACATTCAAAACTATCAGGCAGATTATAAAAATGTCAAATGCTTTACTGAGCTTGCTTGGTTCGTCAGGCGAACTTACTATTTCAAAAATTCTTTCTTTCATATATTATTCAAAATGATTGAGTTGACCAGACTCTTGTTTTTGATGTAAAAATGTATTCTTTAAACTCGTTCATTTGCTCCGGAGATGTTGATAATACTCTTGTCATTCCTATTTCGTTACTGCTTCCGGAAGCACATTCTATTTCCGTATGACATTCTGATATAAATTTATTATAAGGTATATCTATCAAAAAATAGTTTAATTTTCCGTTAAGCTTAAACTTAATAAGTGGTATTTGATTGCGCATAACAATAAGATATTTTCCACTCTTTCTGATTGAAAGTGAGGATTTCTTGATTTTATTTCTGACACAGATTTTTACAAATTCATTAAGATAATTAACTTCTAAATCGTTCAGCTCGCAAGGATCTGATGAAAATGCTACTCCATATTTACTGATTGATTCTTCTCTTTGTATGCAATAGTGGTACAAGTGATTGATTGTTTTACAATTGTTATATGAGTGTTTAGGACCTTTTACTACGTTGAAATATTTTTGAATAGTAGACAGCTTGTGATCATGAAGATCGGGCAGGTTTTCTCTACTCAATTCAAGTCCATTAATAACATTGTTGTTTATACGTTTTTTAAGTTTAGTGATACAATTATACTGTAAAAAACTCATTTCAAATTCTGCATTGTATGTTAAAAGAGGATAATCTTTAATGTAGTTCAGAAATTCGTTAAGTACAATACGTAAAGAAGGAGCGTTGTTTACATCTGATGAAAAAATATTATTAACCGCAAACGCTTCATCGGGGATGTGTTTAGTATATTTACAATAGCTATGGAAGTCATCATGTTTTATTCCTTCGTCATATCTTTCAGCAGTGATCTCAAGAATACTATCCTTGAAATAATCCAAGCCTGTAGTCTGGACGTCAACAATTATGTAGGTACTTGGCATATTGTGTGTTGTATTGTACGATATATCAACGCTTTTATTTTTTTTGTATTCAAGTTCATGTTCATAGTCAGGTGTATATTGAGGTTTAGAGGATGTGTATTTGGGTTGTGATGGCGGAGAATTATTGTTATTATTAATTGCACTGTAATATAGTATTGAAATTATTACTGAAACGACAATTATAATGACAAAGAAAATTACTATCGGATCCATTTTATCATCCTTTCTTTAATTACGCATTCATTTGAACAGAATTATTACTTTCTTTTATTTTTCTCGGATTGCTTGCAAGCATCTCCGAATAGTCCAGAAGGTCTTCCTGCCCTTCATCATTGAGCAGTTCATAGTTTTTTATGAGCTGCTCTTTTTTAGTGTCGCTGCTCTCAACTGATAGAACAGCGGCTTTTTTTGTTTCCTCTCGTCCGAGCAGATAATCTACCGAGCAGTCAAAGTAGTCAGCAAGTGACAACAACGCATCTCCTTTTGGCATTGTTCCGTTTTTCCAATGAGTTGATGTTGCTGAAGAGAAGCCTAATTCATTGCAAATTGTATTAGGCTTTTTATTAACTGACAGACACAGACTATAAAATCGTTCCCAAAATAACATATAATCACTCCTTTCAATATTTTCTACAAAAATGTAGAGCTGAAATTGTGGAATCATTACAAATCTACAAGAACTTAGAAAATTTACTTGATTTCTACATAAATGTAAATTATAATACAGTTAAGGTTGTAACGAGAATGTAACAACCCAAATAAATATATATACTTACTTTAAGTATATTATTTTTTATTCACAAAGTCAACAACCAAAAATGTAAAAATAAAAAAGGGGGGTGAAAATATGGCATTGGGAGAAAATATCAGGCATTACAGAGAAAAGGCAAACATGAGCCAGACAGAACTTGCAGAAGAAGCCCAGATAACACAGCAGGCGATAAGCATGTTTGAAACAGGGCTGAAAGTGCCGAACCTTGAGAACGCTGTGAAGATAGCGAGGGCTCTGAGCACGACAGTCGACCAGTTAGTCTACGGGGAGAGAGTACAGCAGTGAAACAGCGGAAAGAGGGCGCGGTATACAAAACCTGCATATACTGTGGGACAGAGTGGAACGTCAGCAAGTTTGATAAGTACGAGTACTACATCTGCCCGGTATGCAGGAGAAAAAGAGGTGAACTAAATGCCAAAAGTTAAAAGCTACAAGACACGAAATCCCGGGGAAAGAGTTCTTGATGTTATGGCTTACCATCAGAATAGACTGGAACTGTCTCATAAGGAGTGGGCTTTGAAAATTTCCATTCCTTATACTACACTTCTTCGAAGGGAAAAACGACCGGACACCTTTACAATAGGTGAGTTAATAAGAATAGCGGCAGCGTGTGAAGTGCCATTGAATATGCTCATTATCGGGCAGGTGGATAAATTATGAATAAACGTAAACTGTTGGCACTAAAGCTCATGCTGTGCATAATAACAGAGAATCTGAGAGGAGAACAAGCCAATGGGAAAAATTAGCATAAAGGAAAACAGCGGAGTAAATTTTACCGCTCCGCTGGACACCATCGAGGATTATGCAAGGGCAATAGATCACCTTGAGAGGGAAATGACTGCCCTTGTTAAAAAAAGAGGTAGAAAAAAGAGGACAGATGAAGAGTTCATCCGTCCGATACCAAGGAAGTATTCAGCTGTCTGAGGGAGTGATAACAATGCAGATAAATGATATGACAGCAGAGCAGAAAAGAGCAATAGTAGATGCCTATATCAGACCGTCACCGGGAAAACTGTCGGCGGTAGTCGGGAGAATAAAGGCTGTGGGTGTTCCGATGGCAACCGCCACAAGCTACCTCTGGGCACTTGGGTACATAAGCTACAATGACAAACTGATGATAGAACGTATTGCAAATGAGGGACGTTGAGTATGGCTATTTTCATGCCGATGAATGAATACGGGTTCTGCGTTAATATCTCTGATCCCCGGATCCGCGAAAAATATGAAAGCTTTAAAAAGCGGAAAGGACTGCCGCAGCATTTTCCGATATCCGATCAGGAACGGATAGAGTTTGAAGCAGAGATCAGAGAGAAGTTTCTGGAGATGTATCCGGAAAGAGCCGAGATCATGTTCAGAGCATTGAACATAGAAAAAGACCCATGAACAGAGCAGGGCAAACGTCTGTCCACGGGCGGATCGGAGTCGTCGGTTCCGATATTTCAAGACAATTGAATTATACCACGGCGACTCCGGAAAGTCAAGTTTTTAAGCGGTTTTTAAGCCGCTTTTGAGCTTGAATATCCGTATTATCTTATCAACGGGAACGAGGTCGAAAAATGATAAGAGAGAAAAGGATAAAATCCGGGAAGCTGCTGGAAGTGAATATCTATCCGGTGACACGGGACGGCAAGCACATATTCAGAGGTCCGAAGTCGAAGGTATCATCAGAGCAGCAGGCAAAATACAATCAAAAGCAAGCGCAAAAGAGAGCGGTCAGACTGCTCAATGCAAATTTTGATGAAAGCGATGTAATCATTCATCTGACATATTCGGAGAATAAGAGACCGGATGAGTATGAGCAGGCCAAGCGGGATATAGTTAACTACCTTCGGCGGATAAAGACGTTCCGTGAAAGGAAAGCGGAAGAGCTGAGATCAAAGCTGAAAGCCGAACCCAAAAACAAGGAACTCAGGGCACAGCTCAGAAAGGCAGAAGAACCGCTGAAATATATCTACACGATCGAAGCGAAAAAACGGGGCGGATATCATTTCCATCTGATATTGTCCGGATGCGGATATGAAAGAGACTGGAGAGATTACAGAAGTATCTGGAATAAGGGCATATCCCGCAAAGCTGACAGGTATGATCCTGACTACTGGGGACCTGAAAAAATAGGCGCTTACCTTGTCAAGCAGGCGGATCATTCCTACGCACCGCCCGGGGCAAAAAAATTTGTTTGTTCACGTAATCTCAGAAAGCCGGAAGAAAAAATAAAAGACGGTAAGCTGACAAGCCGCAGAGTTGAGCTGATGGGTACTGTTCATCAGGAAGACAGGGAGTACTGGGAACGGCGGTATCGGGGATACAGGGTCGTGAAAATAGTGACCGGGCAAAATCGGTTCAATCAGCAGTGGTATGTATCACTGGTTATGTACAGAAACTCCCAGGAGTCCGAATGGGATATGAACGATTGGTTTGATGATGACGAATACATAGACAGTTTTATCGGAAGGAGAAAAACGAATGAAGAAGAATTACAGGAAGACACCTCTTGAGAAAAGGCAGCATGACACAGCGGTAAAGGTCAGGAAAATGACAGATGCGCAGCTATGCGATTTTATTGACGATCTGCAATTCACAGCGGCAGAGGAAAGAATAAAGGCGTTCTTATACAGCACGAAGCAATTGAACAGCAGCATCTGTTTCAGTGGGCGGCATTTATGTCCGGAAAGTACAAAGAGCTTGAATATCTGCACCATATTCCGAACGGCGGAAGCCGCAACAAGAAAGAAGCAGTCAACCTCAAAAGGCAGGGAGTCAGAGCAGGAGTGCCTGATCTTGATCTGCCGGTCGCAAGAAAAGGTTATCACGGCTTGAGGATAGAAATGAAATACGGTAAGAACAAGCCGACAGAGGAACAGGTCAAGTGGCTTGTTTTTCTGTCGGCGCAAGGATATGCAACAGCGGTATGTTACAGCTGGCAGGAAGCAGCAAGGACTATATGCCGTTATCTTGATATTGAAGAAAGCGGGATCTGAATGAATGTCAAAGGAATGAAGAAGGTTGATCCATCAGCGGGAGTGGGATGGTATTATAATCCCGGAACGGGAGAACATCTCATTTACAATTCCAAAGACGGTTCAACCTTTATAACGACAAACCCGGAAGAAGCACTGGTGCAGTATTCCGAAAGAGCGTTTATGAATATGCAGAGAAAGCTGAAAGAAAGGAAATAGATCATGTCGAAGAGAAGGGATCTGAAGCTTAGCGAATATGGGATAAGCAGATACAGGTACCGTGAACTTTATTATTGGTGCCTTCAATATCCGAAATGGGGAATAACAGACAGGCGGCGGAAAATCGTTGAGGATGCTTTACACCGGGCTCTGAAAGCAATTTACAACGGTTCAAGAATGGATAGTCTGTTCGTGGACATTCTTTCATCTGTTACAAGAGAGGATATAACATACGATCATCTGTATATGAGACATAGTATTCCGTGCAGCCGTTCGACTTACAGGAGAATAAGACGACTGTTCTTTTTCCTGTTGGATCAAGAAAAAAGAGAGTAAAAAATGAAAAAATGGGCTGAAAAATTTTATAAAGGCGACAAATGGCGGACGGCTCGGTTGCTCTATATAAACAATCGGATTTTGACAGATGG
>ONVG01000017.1 GCA_900321195.1 uncultured Eubacteriales bacterium | reverse complement strand
CTCGGCAAGGTGCTTTTCGATGGCTCTTGTGTGACCCTCCACGGTTTGGAGGATTTTATTTTTTGTATGCGCTTCTCTGTCGCCGAGAGAAAAGTATATGGTTCGCGGTAGCTTTGTCGTGTCGAACTTCGTGATGTATTCCTTGAAATCGGGGAACCACATGGAGCCCGAGCAGGAGGCTGCCGCCGTGAACAGGTCGCATTTTGTAACAGCGTACAGCGCGAACAAACCGGCAAGAGAATAGCCCGCGAGCATCACGACCTTCGGCTCAGCGTTCAGCTCCGTTTTTACGGCGGGAATGATCTCCTTGAGCAACAGCTCGAGATACTCGTCCGCCTTACCGCCGCAGGGCGTGTCGTTCTCGCTGATCGGAGGGATCGCCCACGGCGACATATCGTCATCCCAGTTCAAGCCGCTGATTTCAACGAGAGTAAAATCGGGGCAGCCGAGCTTCTTGCATTTTTTATAAATTTCGCCGTTGCTTTTCATATAGTTATTGAGGATGACCAGCGGAACAACTGTGTTTTCTGCTTTAAAGATCTCTATTGTTTTGCCGTGGATAGTCATGACTGCTCCTCTTTATATAGCTCGTTCTCATGTTGAAAGCCCCGGTTCATGATGGCGTAGAATACGGGGATCAAGTCTTTGCCCATCTGTGTTAAGGAGTATTCCACATGCGGCGGGATCTCGTTGAACTGCTCGCGGCGTATCAAGCCGTCGTCCTCCAGCTCTCGCAGCGACTTCGTCAGCATGGTGTTGGTGATGCCGGGCAAATCCTTTTTCAGCTGACCGAAGCGCACGGTATCATAGATGCACATTTCGTACATCAACTGCGCCTTCCATTTGCCCTGCAGCATGACGAGCAGGGGCGTTACGGGACAATTACCATTTTCGGTGACGATGCCCTGCTTTAGCTTGACGAGGTATTCCTCATAGCTCATATATTCCTTTTGATTGCTCATAGCTTCATGTATCCTTTCATATCCTTGAACCCGAGCCGACGATACATTCGCTCGCCGTCCGCCGAGGTTATCGGGCGAGGGCATTTCATCATAGATGCAAACGCCGCCGCAGCCGACGATCTCTCCATCTCTATAGACAAAGCAGGCGATATGACCGCCGCTCGGGATCTCGCTCAGAAAACATCTTCGGTTATTCTCACGGATCGTTTCGATCTGTTCCGCTGTCAAAGACTTGAATTCATCGCTGAAAACATGGCTTAGTACCTCCATGCGCCAGTCAAGCAGCAGATCGATGTCTTGTATCTTCACGTTTTTTACCTCGACTCTTTTCGGTACAGGCAGGCTGTCCTTATCGAGCTTACCGTTGACGGTCAGAGGCAATTTATCGAGCGTCACAAAGAATTCGGGGATCATAAACTCCGTTAAATACATTATCATATATTCCTTGAGCGCCGTCAAGTCAAAGCGGTCATTTTCGGGAACAATGTAGGCAACCAGATAAGAAAGGTTGCCGCTGTCGGTATAGGGCACCACCGCCGCCTGATGAATGTCGGGATAGCCGAGTATAACGCTCTGCACTTCGCCGCTGCGATACATTCTCCCGCCGTTGTCGAGAGTGACAAAGGCTTTGTTTTCTTCCGCCCTGTCGCCGATATATCCCTGCGATACGCCGCCGCCGAAAATACAGATCTCACCGATTTCGCCGCGGGGCGCTTCTTTACCGTTATCGTCCAATATTTTAATGGAGGCACCCTCCACTGCTTTGCCGACCGGGTATGTACCGTCCTCAAGAGCATGACCGTTTGAGCAGTTATAATAGGAGGCGCAAACGGTCGTTTCGCTCGGACCGTAGGTATTATAAACGGTGACTTTGTCAACGAGCCGATCAACGTAGCTTTGACGGAGCGCATCGCCGCCGCTGATTAAAACTCGGAGGGAATTCGGTATACTGTCCAAGCCGTTCATCTCCTGCAAGAGATACGGAAAGCCGCTGAGCATTGTCACATGCTGATTGTCGATATACCTCATCAGCCTTTCGATACTGCTTTTATCGTCGTCGGACGGGATCGCGAGCGCCACGCCCGACAGCAGCGTCGTGAACACTTCCTCTACAAAGATGTCAAAGGAACAGACCGAGTATTGCAGCATAATATCGTTTTCATTAGGGTGAAACTCCTCTTGAAAAGCCTTGACATAATGCAAAAGGTTCTTATGCGTCACGGATACGCCCTTCGGCTTGCCTGTCGAGCCGGAGGTATAGAGGATATACGCGAGGCTGTTTTCTTCCATATCCTTATTAGGAAGATCGGCATTTTGATTGATAGTAATACCGCTGTCAACGATGATTTTCGGAAACGCTTTTACTATCTCACGATGTTTTGTATTCGTGATGATGCAATCCGCCTGCGCTTCTTCCGTCATATACGCGACACGCTCCTGCGGAAAGGACGGCTCCACGGGAATATACGCCGCGCCGCGTTTCAGCACGGCAAAAATCGCCGCGATCATTTCGACGGAATGATCCATCATCACGCCGATCCTGCGTGTACTTTCAGGCAACAAAACGGCAATCGTATTGATCAGCAGATCAAATTCCTTTGCGGTCAAGGTTCTGTTCACATCAAACACAATCGTCTTATCGGGATTCTTTTCGATCGCTTTCTTAAGCGCATCGTAAACGCCCATTTGAATCACCTTCTTCTTTCGGTATAATAATTATACCATATCTAAAAGGTGTTTCAAGTACGCAGTTTTTTATTACATAGTACGCTCGGTGATACTTATCCAACTATTATAACAAAATACGAATCATTCAGTGTCGATCAAATGAATCAATAGCATAACACGTTGTTGTATGCAACTATGTTCCGGTTCAACCTTTATCTGACATGATTCGGATGTTTAAAGCTATTATTTTAGCTTTAAACAGATAGCATGAAAACAAGAAAATCGTGCCTTCGGCACGCTATTTTCGGTAAGCCTCTGCCCGTTGCTGCGCAGCAGCAAACTGGGTGGGCATTACAAATTATTTTTACATTATAGGAGTTTCCTATAATGTAAAAAGAGCCGAGATAACCTCGACTCTAAAATAATATGCTACTCTCGATTGTACTCTGCTGTCCTTAACAGAAACAATCTTCGTCCACCGCGTTTAAAAACGGCATATAGTTAGCCATTGACGTGAAAAAGTATTATATAATACTATTAAACAGATTGCAAGAAGAATTGAACATGTGCAACAGGTGTGAAAGCATTGCTTTATACGAAGTTTTGGTAATGATCAACTCGATATGATTGCCTGTCTATCATTCATAATCAGAGGTTGCTGAAAACACAGAAAGGACCGTCTTGCATTTAAGACGGTCCTCTGGATCCTATTCAGTTTTATTTTTCCGTTAAGGACATCGCCCTTTACCGCACCCGTTTATATGTTATTTAATGATATGTATTACTCTACTTCGTATATCTTATTTGCTTCTATCTCAACGCCTTTGCTTCTCGGGAACTGAACCTTACCTGTATTGCAGTTGAATATTACGTTTGCATTGAGAATATCATTCGGTACAACGTATGAATAAATGTTGTCGCCCTCGGCAGTCATAGGAACGCCGGGCCACTGAGCATTTTTAACATCCTTTTCACCGGCAGCATTTTCGCCTACTACATAAGCGCAGACATCATCAAACGCCCACTTGTCAGTACCGGGCTTTCTGAACTTTATTACTGTGCCTTCAGCTGCGGGAGCTTCCGTGCTTTCCTGACTGCTTTGATCAGCGACCGGCTCAACGCTTGATTCAACTGTGCTTACAGGAACGCTTGACTCAACTGTGCTTACAGGAACGCTTGACTCAACTGTGCTTACAGTAGCAGGAGCACTTGATTCTGCAGCAGGAGCAGAAGTTGCAGCAGGAGCAGAAGTTTCGGTAGATGCAGCAGCATCATCTGATTTTGATTCAGTGGTTTCCTCACTTACAAGACCTACATACTCATAGTTCTCGACATTTCCATCGGATTTCATTCCCTTTTTAAGCTTATAGTTATAGGTTTCTCCGGCACATCCAACAAGAAGAAGAGAGGAGCATACACTAACGGCAAGAGCCGTAAAAATTGCGGTGAATTGTCTGCGTTTCATTTCATTACCTCCGTTATATATGAACCTAAAATGATTCTCTAAATTCTATATATAATTATACACTTTAAGAGAAATTTTTCAATATATTTTTTAAAATAATTTTCAAAATTGTGCAAATTAACGATAAACAATGTCATTATTTAATGAATGAAACAAAAAATATTCGTTTTTTCGCTATTTATGCACTATAAATACTATTGACGAGCAAGGGGGATTTTTACTAAAATATATATCAGGCAAATCAGTAATAAAAAGAAAGTGGGATCTGTATGTTTTTTAAGGTAATCGCACTGGATATTGACGGTACACTGACAAATTCCGACAAGGTGATAACGCCTAAAACCAAGGAAATGCTGATGAATTATCAGGAGATCGGCGGTAAGATAATACTTGCGTCCGGCCGTCCTACACAG
This sequence comes from uncultured Eubacteriales bacterium, assembly GCA_900321195.1. Classification (GTDB taxonomy): domain Bacteria; phylum Bacillota; class Clostridia; order Oscillospirales; family Acutalibacteraceae; genus UBA1213. The sequence goes on along the minus strand of ONVG01000017.1, from coordinate 10,013 downwards.
GGAATAATCCCTCATGCAAAAACTCTTGAGCTTGAAAAATACGGCGGATATATACTTGCCTATAACGGTGGCTGCGCTGTTGACTGCAGAACGAATGAAGTTATTTTCAGCAGCACCTTGCCAAGAGAGTATATCCCTGAGATATGCGGGATAATAAAGGACTATCCCGTAGGTATAAATACCTATGAGGGCGATAAGATACTTGTCGGTCATCAGATAAATAAGTATACAGAGCTTGAAGGCCGCATAAACGGTATGGAGATAAAATTCGTTGAGGATTTTGCGTCCTATGTTGACTTTGATGTTACAAAGTGTCTTTTGCAGGGAGAGCCTGAGCATATACTTGAGCTTGAAAGGATACTCTCCAAAAAATATTCAGACACTCTCGGTATATTCAGGTCGGAGCCGTTCTTCCTTGAAATAGTGCCTAAGGATGTTGACAAGGCAAAGTCTATTGACAGGCTTATCCGTTTTCTCGGATTCAGCACAGACGAGTGCATAGCCTGCGGAGACGGCTTCAATGATATATCAATGTTAGAGTATGCAGGACTTGGCATAGCTATGTCGAATGCATCCGATACTGTAAAGAACGCTGCGGATTATGTTACATATTCCAATGATGATGACGGTATAGCCTATGTTCTTGAAAGACTTACCGAGCATGTGAACGCATAAGCATACGGCAATTACTGATAAAAGAGGTATTTATTATGAACGATGTTATTTTATTCAGCGGCAGACCTGATAATAATGAAATGCTGCCGCAGGAGAGCGCTGCCTATGATATGCTTGATAAGCTTGGAGTGGAGTATTCCGGCGTAAAGCATGAGGCGGCTGCAACTATGGAGGACTGCAAAAAGGCAGATGAAGCTCTGGGCATTATGATATGCAAGAATCTGTTTTTGTGCAACCGTCAGAAAACTGACTTTTACCTTCTTGTTATGCCTGCCGATAAGGAATTCCATACAAAAGACATAACAAAGCAGTTAGGCTGTTCAAGACTGTCATTTGCAGGTGAGGAGTTCATGCAGAGCTTTTTGGGTGTTACTCCCGGCTCCGTAACCGTTTTGGGACTTATGAACGATACTGAAAACAAGGTGCAGTTAGTCATAGATGAGGATGTATTGAAGAATGAGTATTTTGGCTGTCATCCATGTATAAATACGTCAAGCATAAAATTCCCGACAGCAGATCTGAAAGAAAAAATACTCCCTTATATAAAGCATGACTTTATAACCGTAACGCTTTGACGGAGGAGATATGTCCGCGGAAAATAAAGTAAACGACCCCGACAGTCTTTTGAAAAAGGCTATGCTCCAGCTAAAGACATCAGGCATACCGATATCCGAAAGGATAGACCCGCATGTAAGGATAAATAATAGGGCAAAAAAGCGTTTCGGCATGTGCATAATGAAGAACGGCTCATATACTATAGAGCTTTCTTCGATAATGCTTACAGCGCCCGAAAGCTCATGTATGCAGACGCTTTGCCATGAGCTTATACATACATGCAGGGGCTGCGGAGACCACGGAAGTATATTTAAAAAATATGCTGACATACTAAACCGCAGATACGGTTATAATATACAGAGGACAAATACCGCAGAGGAAATGGGCGTTCAGAAAACAGAGATACAGAAAACAGCAAAATATATATTGAAGTGCAGCAAATGCGGAGCAGAGATAGCGCGGAGCCGATATTCAAATGCTATAGCGATGCCGTCGCATTACAGGTGCCGCTGCGGAGGAAGTCTGACAAGAATAAAATAGGGTGGAGAGTTCATTGGATAAAACTTATCTTGATAACGGCGGTATAAGGCTTGTATGTCCGATATGCGCAAAACCGCTTATAAAGGATGATAAACGCTTTGTATGCGAAAAAAGCCACAGCTTTGATATTGCAAGGCAAGGGTATGTGAATCTTCTGCCCGTACAGAATAAGCATTCTCTTCATCCCGGAGATACAAATGAAATGCTTACCGCAAGAAGGAGCTTTCTTGACAGCGGCAGCTACATGCCCATATGCAGCAGCGTAATTGATGCTGTAAAGAAGTACAGACGGACGGAAAGCCCTGTCGTACTGGATATAGGCTGCGGAGAGGGATATTATACAGAGCTTATAAAGCAAAGCTGCAAAGGAGTATATTCGGGCATAGATATCTCAAAAGACGGAGTGAGAATGGCATGCTCAAGGAGCCGTGATATATTATGGCTCGTTGCCACAGCGTCATCACTGCCGTTTGAGAGCAGGTCTGTTGATGTCATAACAGCTATGTTTTCACTTATACAGCCGGAAGAATACGCAAGAGTCCTGAAGGACGGCGGCTGTTTTATAGAGGTGACTGTAGGCAGCGACCACCTTCGTGAGCTTAAAGAGATAATATATGACGAGGTATTCGAGCAGCATAAGCACCCGTCACCGTGTACGGAGCTTTTTGACGAGGCGGAATGCACCGAGCATCGTTTCAGAATAAAGCTTGATAATACACAGCTTTGTCAGCTTCTTAAAATGACGCCGCATTTCTGGCGCATACATAAGGAAAGACTGGAAATGCTTGAAAAGACAGAAAGCCTTGAGCTTACCGTTCATTACTGGCTTAGGGCTGCAATAAAAAAACAGAGGAGGCAATAAAATGAAATTCGGCAGATCCGGAGCAGTCAGGGTGTTGACAGCACTTTTGCTTGTATTTTCACTCGGACTGTGCGGCTGTTCACAGAATGACAACAGCTCAGATGATAACAAACAGAATACAGCTTCTTCAACAGAAGAAAGCAAGGTCTTTATTGAAAGGAAGGACGCAGGAGAGCCTTCCGCACCCGAAGAAAGTATCAGCTTTAAAGAAGCCTGCGAAATGCTCGATAAAATGAGCATGAAGGAAACATATCTTCCGCAGAGCATGAAGGACTACAAAAAGCTTTATTTCGGAACTATAGATTATGTATCAGAGAAATATTATTCCGTCTATCCTTACATAGAAGCTGCGAATAAAAAGATATTTGTCGGCACTAACTGTCTTGTGTCCTGTGACGGCTCGGATATACTCAAAAAGACATGGATAGGCGATTATGCGGAGGTAACAAGCAGCGCAGATACGGATAAGAGCCTTGAAGAGCTTTATCCCGGCGCAAAGGTAACGCCTAACGAGATACTTACGGTATTGGCGGAGCATGAAAAGTCGCTTTCCCTTGAACATGATATATCAAAGTATATTTTCGAGGTCGCAGACAAACTTGTGGATATCGACGGCAAAAAATGCTATAAGATAATGCCTAAGATAGAATTCATGGACGGTATAAGGATATGTCAGTCATTCTACGGAACTGTTGACGGCAGCAATGAGATATGGCAGGCTGATATATCTCAGAACGGAAAATATAAAAAATTAGTCTGAATAAAGAGTGTACAAAATAATTATTTTGTGGTAAAATCAAAGTACAATAAATTTTAAGGAGAGGAAACTCTATGGTAATAAAACCTAAAGTAAGAGGATTTATCTGTACTACTGCACATCCGGACGGATGCAGGGAGATAGTGCGTGAGCAGATAGAGTATGTCAAGGCTCATAAACATGCTCAGGGACCAAAAAAAGTCCTTGTTGTAGGCGCATCTATGGGTTACGGCCTTGCATCAAGGATAACTGCCGCATATTCCTTCGGAGCTGCGACTGTAGGCGTTATTTTTGATAAGCCTGCAAGCGGCGCAAGGACTGCAAGCTCAGGCTGGTACAATACAGCTGCTTTTGAGGAGTTTGCAAATGCTGACGGTCTTTACGCAAAGACTGTAAACGGCGATGCTTACTCAAAGGAGATAAAGGAACAGACTATCAGGCTTATAAAGAAGGATATCGGAAAGGTCGATATGGTGGTTTACAGTCTTGCCGCACCGAGAAGAACAACGGCTGACGGCACTATGTACACATCCGTACTCAAAACTGTAGGCGAGCCTTATACAAACAAGACTATAGACCTTAAAAACCGTGTTGTAAGCGATATAACCGTAGAGCCTGCAAGTGATGAGGAGATACAGGCTACAGTAAAGGTAATGGGCGGAGAGGACTGGAAGGACTGGATAGATGCTCTCAAGGCGGCTGACGCTATAGAGGATAATGCCGTTACGGTAGCATATTCATATATAGGTCCCGACATAACACACCCGATGTATGCAGACGGTTCAATAGGAAAGGCAAAGGATCATCTTTTTGAAACTGCAAAGCAGATGACTGCCGAGGGCGGTGTACGTGCATACATTTCGGTAAATAAGGCGCTTGTCACACAGTCTAGCGCAGCTATACCGATAGTTCCGCTTTATATATCGATACTCTATAAAGTAATGAAGGAGCATAACGTACATGAGGGCTGTATCGAGCAGATGTACAGACTTATGAACGAAAAGCTTTACGGAGAGTCTGTTATTACAGACAGCGAAAACAGGATAAGACTCGATGACCTTGAAATGCAGGACGAGATACAGACAGAAGTGAAGAAGCTCTGGGAAGAGATAAACAGCGATAACCTTGACACACACGCCGATCTTGACGGATATTACAAGGATTTCTACAGACTTTTCGGTTTTGAAGCTGACGGCATAGACTATGAGGCTGATACCGATGCAGAAAGGTCTATAGCAAGCATAGTATAATATTTAATAAATAAAATAAAAGCTCAAAGTTTTGTTTATCGAAACTTTGAGCTTTTTTTGCGCTCGAATATTTTTGTTTATGACGGTAATAATAATCACGGAGGTGTATTGTTATATTATGAACAAGGATAAGAGTGCAAAGAAAAATACGGGGTTTTATATTGCTTTGGCAATATGTGTAGTGAGTGTCGCCGCAGCCGCATGGACTACTTACGGAAGTGTTGTTGAATACAAGCCGGACAGTGATGTATCTTCCGCATCTGATGTTCAGACAGGCAATGACGTAAGCGGAGAGGAATACAGCAAGTCTGACGAAGATAAAAAACAGACTGACGAAAGCAGCGCCGAAAGCAGTACGGAGGAAAGCTCCGATATACCTGATGAAAAAAGTGAAGCGGATGAAAGCAAAGCTGCGCCTGTGAACACCTATGAAGGTCAGGGCGACCCTGCCTTTCCGATAGAAACAGGCGAGGTCATAAAGAAGTTCAGCCCGACAGTACCCGTGTATTCAAAAACAACGTCCGACTGGCGTGTTCATAAAGGCGTTGATATCAGCGCTGCTGAGGGAACGGCTGTCCATTCCGCTACAGACGGCGTTGTAACGGCTGTTGACAAGAGCTATATGTACGGCAATGCAGTGACTGTTGAGGGCAGGGAATACAAGATAAAGTATTGCGGTCTTTCGGAAACGCCTGTCGTCCATATAGGAAACGAGGTAAAGGCGGGGGACACTATCGGTTATTCGGGTATAGTTCCCTGTGAGCTGCTTGATGAAGGCCATATACACGTTGAAGTCAAAAAGGGCGACGGATATATTGACCTTGAAAGTCTTTTTGACGAGAAAAGATGATTCATTTGTCATCCGAGCCGGCTGTTTTTGAGAATACGCAGCCGCAGAAATTCTGACGGTAAAGACTGAACTGTGCGGAAAGCTCTATAGAACGTTTGTATCCCCCGCGTTTCTTGAAATCTGAAAACAGGTAGGGAATATTGTATATATCGCTTACCTCTTTGCCGATAGAATTCAGTACCTGACTGTCTTTCTGAGGACTTATGGAAAGTGTTGTAGTGAAGTAGTCGAAGCCGCCTTTTAAGGCGGCCTTTGCGCTTTCCTCCAAACGAAGTCTGTAGCATTTGAGGCATCTTGCGCCGCGTTCAGGCTCTTTTTCAAGTCCCTTTGCCATTTCATAAAAACGCTGCGGCTCATATTCTCCCTCTATGAATTTTACTTCCGGTTTGAATTCACGTATAAGCCGCTGTACTTCTTCCGTGCGGTATCTGTATTCACTTTCGGGAGAGATATTAGGGTTATAGTAGAAAACTGTAATATCGAAATACTGTGTAAGATATTCAAGCACATAGCTGCTGCATGGAGCGCAGCAGGCGTGGAGAAGGAGAGAAGGACGTTTTCCGGAGCTTGTTATATCCTGTATTGTCTTGTCGAGAACTAACTGATAGTTTGTTTTGGGTGTCTGTTTCATGTAAGCATCACATTTCCTTTTATATTTTTATCGTCAAAGTCATATCATAACTGTAATGCCGCATAACATCTTAGTGTCATGCGGCATTTTTAGCGGTTCAGTTACCGAGTATATATGCAAGAAGTTCATCGGTATTTTTTGCGATATGTTCTGCTCCGGCTTTTTCAAGCTCTGCTGCGCCGCGAAATCCCCATTCTGCGCCGCAGAATTTAATCCCTGCATTTTTTGCGGTATAGACATCAACATCACTGTCACCGATATACATACATTCATCATCTGCTATACCTGTTATTCGCTGTATCTCTCGTATCCCGTCGGGCGCAGGCTTTCTCTCAAATCCGTCACGCTTGCCGATAACGCATGAAAAATGCTTTTCGGGAAAAAGCGAGTTTACTATGTAGTTCGAGAATTTATCGGGTTTATTGGAGTTTACAGCATACAGAATACCCTTTTCATCAAGAGTATCAAGAAGCTCGTTTATATTGTCGTAGGGCAGCGTGTTATCAAGACAGTGTGAGCGGTAATATTCCGAGAAATCCGAGAGTATCCTTTGTTTTGTATCTTCATCGGGAGAGTCTGTATTCATGGCTCTTTCCGCCAGTACAGCTGCACCGCTGCCGACCATCATGCGGTATTTTTCGGTCTCATGCGGAGCAAATCCGTTTTTTTCAAGCGCATGGTTCATAGCGCCTGCAAGGTCGGAAAGCGAATTTATAAGTGTTCCGTCAAGGTCAAATATGCAGAGCTTTGTCATTTTGTACCGTCCTTCTTTTTGATGATATTATCCTTTTTCTTTCTTATTGCAAGCGGGTTTCCGTTGCTTCCGGGTAGTCCGGAATTGATCGTGCCGGATGCAAGTCCGGGAGCAAGCGGTTTTCTTCTGAGCAGTATTATCATTATAACAGCAATGATTATCTCTATTGAGGCTATGATTATACAGAAGACTATTTCGGTCATGTTCGGTGATGAGATATCGAATATTATATCGGTATCGGGTGAGGTGAACTGCATTACTATCATGCCGTTTTCATTTTTATTAAGGTCGGATCTTGTTTCTGTAGTTTTCTGAGTTGTAAGGTCTTTTGATATCAGCTTAAATGTCTTTACTGTATCGCCTGCCTGATTATTTATGCTGTAATATATAGGTATATCAACATTTTTTCCTATTGTAAGAGAAGAAAGATCCATGTGATCCTTATAGTGTTTCATTGTGCGCAGCATCATGGACTGATTTTCGGAGGTGGTTTTTATTATACTTTTTGCGCCGAATATATCGGGTATCTTTGTGTTTAGTTCTTCGGGTGTTCCGCTGAATGTTACGGTGCAGGTGTTTTTTCCGCCCTCTACAGACTGTACAGCGCCTATGTCTAATTTCTGGAAATAGGATTTTGTATAGTCTGAGGCTTCGTTTCCGCCTGTAGCGATGTCATATTTAAAGGTTATGGATTTCTGGAGCTTGTTGTCTTCTATGGGCGTGGTCGTTATATCTATAGAAGATGCTGCATACTGCTTGCCGTCATTTATTTTAAGACGCACATGAGAATCTGATATTTTTACAGCGGAAACATGTCCGTATTTGTTTGTATCGAGGAGGTCTATTGCGGGAGTCCATTCCTCACCGTCATATATCTGACATTCGCTCAGTTCGGCTGAACCGTCAACAGAGTATGTGAATTCAACTGGAACATTGCTGTTGCTGTTTCCTATGTAGCTTGAAAAGTCGAGGGTTTCTATAAATGAATTCTGTTCTGCAAGGGCTGTGCTGCCGACAGATTTGTCATTATATTCGCTCTCACAGTACACTGTATTGAGAAGCTTGTTTGTATAGCCTTCAAGCTCTTTGATAGAAACATCATTGAACTGTACAGTATATATGTGGGAATTGTTTTCTTCCGTCCAAGCTGCAGATGAAGCGGATTTATCGGTCACGCTTTTAAAATAGTCCGAAATACTGTCCTTGATGCTTTTATATGTAGAGTCCGAGATAGTAAAAGCTATTTTTCTGTCAAAGACATTTTTCTGATTAAGTGTAGTGAGCTGTATTTTTTCTATCGGGCTGCCGTCAAGACGGTTTACATATATGTGCGGCGGAGATGTCTGTATGTCGTTGTTGAGTGAAACATTGGTCTGTGATTCGGCGGTAGTGAATGTAAGAGTAGTAAAGCCTTCTTTTTCAGCGCCTGTTTCTATCCATTTTATAAGGTCGGAGCTTTGGAAGCTTTCTTCTATTTTCCAGCCGTGAGCCATTACGGTAGCGGGATTGGAAAAGCTTACTATTGTTTTTGTGCCGCATATTTCCGTTGTTTTCTCCACATACTCATGAGCTGAGGAAAATGCGAGCATAAAGCTGTAGCTTATTTTTCCGTTGGTAGTATTTTTTGCATAGCTCATATAGCTTGGACAGTATTTCTGAACGACTTTATCAAGATTTGCCTCACCGTCCGAGCCCTGAGCGACAATACTTTCTGGGAACGTAAGTACGATAGTTCTTGCTCCCGAAAAAGAGCTGTCTATGGAGAGAGTTGTGCATATATCGGCGCTCTCAACTTTTTTAGGGCTGCATGATGCAAATAGGAGTACAGACATTATAATAAGTAAAAGGGCGAGTGCCCTGCTTTTTGCTGACATATCATCACTTCCAGGATTAAATGAGTATAATATAATTTTACTATTTTAATTATATAAAGTAAAGAGTTTTTTATTGAAAATAAGGCGATAAATTTACCGGATTTTTATGAGAATAAATTTAAAATCTCTCGTCAAAAACGACAAAAAAAATTTTAAAAAAAATTATTAATATCTAAAACACCGATGAATAAAGCGTTTTCTAAAGTTTTTTCAAAAAAGGAATGATTTTTTTATATATTTTTTACATAAATAATGTTGACAAAGTATTATAAAAGTGTTATTATCTTAGTAAATTGTTGAAGTCGGATGAAAGTATTAGTGAAATATTTGAATAATAATAATCATCGTTATATAAATCGGAGGTAGATAGTAATGACTGTTATTAGAAAGCTGAAACTGAAATCAAGAGTTGCAATGGCTCTTGTGGTGATGCTGTTGTTGGGCATGATGCCGTACAACATAATTATTCAGCCGACAGAGGTCGAGGCTTACGGCGAAGATGCTGAGGGTAAGTATTACTATGCTGAGACGTGGCTGTACGATTACAAGTATGATCAGAAAAATATCAGATTATTACAGCGGTACAAATGTGCCTGCACTTTACCTCGGTAACTTCTACGGTACGGCAGATGATATTGATAACAGAGGCAACGGTGATGGACAGACACCGTTTCAGTATACATACAAGGAAGGTCACGACAGTAATTATTCTTATGCTGATGTTTATAATAATTTCTGGGAAAGTGCCAATAATGCTCCTAAGGCACATAACGGTAATGCGGCTGTTCAGGGTCTTGTTGACAGGAAGCTTAAAGTAAATGCTGACGGCAGTACGGTTATCACGCAGGGAAACGGTAACATAGAACTTCCTCAATTCAGTGATTCCTTTATAAACAGCAACAGTGAGTACATGACAAAGTATTCTGTTGGCAACGGTTTTCCGTTTAACATTGTAAATAATGAAGATGGTACCAAAACTTATAAATTCGACTCGGCTTACGATGCATCAAGATATTACGATGGAAGCAATATGCAAGTAGGTACTCTGGATGCAAATGGTGTTGCTAACTGGCGAAGTGATAAAAAAAGTGTAACAGCCGGTGATTATGGATTTTTCCCGTTTAACAGTACTTCAATAAAGACTACCAATCTTAAAAAGAACAGCAGTAATGAGCGAGTAAATGTTAACTACGGTTTCGGTATGAAAGTTAATATTCCGTTTAACCTTAGTACAACCGGTACTATACTCAATAAATACAATCAGG
>ONVG01000093.1 GCA_900321195.1 uncultured Eubacteriales bacterium | reverse complement strand
CGAATGTCGGTATCGAACAGATCAAACAGTATGTCGATTCTCTTTTTCATGCAGCATACCGCAGAGAGGTTTTTGCAAAAGCAGGCGGCTTTGATGTTTCTCTTGGTAGGACAGAGGATAATGAGCTGCATTACAGGATACGTCAGGCAGGCTATAAAATATGTCAGGGCAGCGATATAATCTCTTATCAGCATATAAGAGGAGACCTTCCTTCAATGCTCAGGCAAAAATACGGAAACGGAAAATGGATAGGGCTTACTCTCGGAGTTTGCCGCGAATGCCTTTCGGTGTTCCATTTTGTGCCGTTCGCATTTGTCGCTATGCTCATAATTACGCTGGTGATGTTTTGTGTGGGAATTTTTATGGGAATAAAGATAATGCTTTTCCCGTTTATAATGCTTATCGGCGCATATATACTTGCAAACCTGCTTATGACTGCTGCCGCTGTGCTGACTGCTGAAAAAAAGCATCCTGTACAGCTTTTGCTGCCGTTTGTTTTCCTGCTGCTGCATCTGTCATACGGCTGGGGAACGATAGCGGGGATAATTGAACTTCCGTTCTGGAAGAGCCGTCTTGACGGTTCGGCACAGAAAGAAATAGAAAATGTAAAAGAATGCGTAATAAAAAATACATCTGAAAATGTACGGAGGGAAGACTGATGAACGGGTCGACTACGGGTAAGGAAAAGAACGGTCTTTTCAAGAATAAGGTATGGGACGCTATGGCGGCGATACAGAGAGAACACCGCGGATTCGGAAAACAGGTCTTTATGCTTGCAAAGAATGACCTTATCAAGACATACAAGGGCGCGGTTATAGGTCCTTTCTGGGCTGTTATGAAGCCGCTGTTCCAGCTTTTTGTATATTGGTTCGCATTTTCTGTCGGACTGAGGGGCGGCGCTGACAGACTTGAACACGGTATCGGTTTTTTTGTATTTATAATGGTAGGTTTTTTGCCCTGGACATTTATGAGTGAGGCTATATCCAAAGGCTCAAAGTGCATAAGGAACAACAAGCAGTTTGTAAATAAGATATCATTTCCGGTTTCGGCGATAATGACATATACTACACTGTCAAAATTCTATGTACAGCTTTTCCTGTTCTCTCTTGTTTATTTCTATATTTCTCTTACGGGATTTACACCGAGTATTTATAATTTGCAGATGCTCATGTACATGCCGATGATGTTCTTCTTTTTCCTTGCAATGGTATGGTCGCTTGCGCCTATGAGCGCATTCAGCAAGGATTTTGAAAGCCTGATAAACACCATAATGTCGGGACTTTTCTGGCTTTCGGGCGTGTGCTTCGATTCATATACGATAGATAATGATGTTATAAGATACATCCTTCTTTTCAACCCGATGACATATTTCTGCAACGGCTACAGAAAGGCGCTTCTCTATCATCAGTGGTATTTTGAGGGCTTTTACAGACCTGATTATGAAAACCTCATATTCGTAGCCGAATTTGTGCTTGTGGTGCTTCTGGGATTCTTTAACTATAACCGTCTTAAAAAACGCCTTCCCGATGTACTGTGATATTGTTTTGATGGAGAGATAGCTATGCAGGAAACTTTTTTTCAGAAGCTTCAGAGAGTGAAGGTCGGGGATATAGGTCATGTATTCCTCTTTGGTCTTGCGCTGCCTGTTTCTCTTGTGTACAGACTTTTCCGCAGGGATATGTGGCTGATATGTGACAACAAAAATGAAGCCCGTGACAACGGATATCATTTTTACAGATATGTCCGTGAAAAGCATCCCGAACAGGACGCAGTATATGCGATAAGCAAAAAGTCAAAGGACTATAACAGAGTCAAGTATCTTGGAAAGACCGTGAATTACGGCTCTTTCAGGCATTGGGTGCTGTATCTTTCGGCTAAAAAGAATATAAGCTCGCAGAAGGGCGGAAAGCCTGATGCGGCTGTATGCTATTTTTTGGAGGTCAACAGGATACTAAGGAATACAAGAATATTTTTGCAGCATGGTGTTATCCATAACAATAATGAGTTTTTGCATTATAAGAATACTATGATGAAGATGTTCGTTGTAAGCACACAGAGAGAATATGAATTTGTTTGTGAAAAATTCGGGTATCCGGAAGGCGCTGTTAAAAAGTTAGGACTTTGCCGCTTTGACAAGCTGCACGATATGAAGGTGAAGCCTAAGCAGGTCTTGCTCATGCCTACGTGGAGAAGTTGGATAGCAACACCGACATCTGCATCCGATGAAATAGAGGATGTTTCCGATTTTAAGAATACGGAATATTTCAAGGCCTGGAGCAGCTTTCTTAAAAGTCCTGAGCTTTTGCGGATACTTGAAGAAAATGACCTTGAGCTTGTTTTCTATCCGCACCGCGATATGCAGAGCTTTCTTGACAGCTTTGATATAAAAAACAGCCGTATAAGGACGGCTAAATTTCCCGAATATGACGTTCAGGAGCTTCTTAAAGAGTCGGCTTATCTTATAACCGACTATTCAAGCATAGCTATGGATTTTGCATATATGAAAAAAAGGCTGATGTATTATCAGTTCGACTATGATGATTTCCGCAAGGGACAGTATCCCGAAGGATATTTCAGTTATGAAAAGGACGGGTTCGGAAAGGTCTGCACATCTCTTGATGAGGCGCTGAAGGAATTTGAGTCTGCCGTGAAATGCGGCTTTGAAAATCCTGAGATGTACAAAAAAAGACATGATGAATTTTTTGACCTTTATGATGATAAGAACTGTGAAAGGAATTACAATGCGATAAAGGCGCTTTGATATTATTCGATAAAAAATATAAGTGATATATTTCAGTCAATAAAAAAGCCGGAAAGGTGAGGCTATGGAAAAGATAGATTTTGTTATCATATGGGTAGACGGAAATGATAATGAGTGGCAGAAGGAGAAGGCTAAATATAAGCCGTCCGATATGCTCAACAGTGACACGCCCGTAAGATACAGGGATTGGGATAATTTGCAGTATTGGTTCAGAGGTGTGGAAAAATTCACCCCCTGGGTAAACAAGATACATTTCGTTACATGGGGACATTTGCCTGCATGGCTCGATACGTCAAATCCAAAGCTTAATATAGTAAATCACCGTGACTATATCCCCGAAAAATATCTCCCGACATTCAGCTCACACTGTATAGAGCTTAATCTTCACAGGATAAAGGGACTTTCTGACAGGTTCGTATATTTCAATGACGATATGTTCATCCTGAAGCCTATGGGAGCGGATGAATTTTTCAAAAACGGTATGCCCTGCGACACCTTCGGACTTAACTGCATATATTTCGGACATGACAGCGCAGGACATTTCAACGGCTCAAATATAGAAGTGATAAACAGCGAGTTCCAGCGGCAGAAAAGAGCTATCCAAAAGCGGGATCTTTGTAAGTGGTTCAGCCTGAAGAACGGATTCAGGGTAAATCTGAAAACCGCTATGCTCAGTCTTTGGGAATGGTTCCCCGGATTTCATTATGACCATCTTCCCTCGGATTTTCTTAAACAGACGTTTGAGGAGGTCTGGGATAAGTATTATGACGTTCTTGACAAGACATGCAGTGATAAATTCCGACAGGAATCAAATGTCAACCAGTGGCTGATGAAATACTGGCAGCTTTGCAAGGGAACTTATGCTGTACGTCCGGCGAATACCGGAAATGCGTTCCACGTAAGCGAAGAAAATTTCAATGAGGTGTGCAGAGCCGTATATCATCAGCAGTATAAGCTGATATGTATAAACGATACGCCGAGAACAGTGGATTTTGAACATAAAAAGGATGTGCTCAATGCCTGCTTTAAAAAGATACTTCCAAAAAAATCAGGCTTTGAGCTGTAAATATTAAAATTCCTTATTATTGGAAAGGGAGTTATATCATGGATAATAAGGCTAACTTTGTTTCATTCGTTATCTGGCTTTCAAACGAGAATTTCCGGACAACTATCGACAGTATTCTTGAACTTGATAACATTCGCAAGGACGGAAAGGCTGAGAATATACAGATAGTTATTCTTAAAAGCAGTTCCGTGGATCTTTCGGCAGCTGCCGGTGAGCCTTTTTACCGCTTTTTGCCTGACTGGATAGATATGACCATAGCAGAAGGAGAATATGATGATATGCCGAGCGCATATCAGGCAGCACTTAATTATATAAATGGACGATATGTCTGCTTTGCAGCCTGTGGTTCGGCTTATAAAAGCGGTCTTATTACTGAGCTTGATATATCATTGAAGGGTGCTCCTGATACAAAGCTTTTGTGTGTGCTTTGTGACAAGAGCGGAGATAATCAGAATGCGCATGACATAAACAGGGGATTCAGAAGAAGAGCCGGACGGGTGGATATCAACGAAAAGTACAATGTTCCGTTCATCTTCCTTTCAAATCTTTTTATAAACACTGAGCTTGAACTTTCCTTTGACAAAAGGCTGACTGTGCCGGAAATATGTGAATGTGATTTTATTATGCGTGTTGTCGGTCAGTCCGAGATAATCCAGGTAATACACAGTGCGGATGCAAATGTCATTAATTATATAGGAAGCAGATATGCACATAATATGTATGAGGATCTCAGAGATAATGAGTATGCTCAGAAAATGTTCTTTGATGTATTCGTTAAGGAAAATATAGAAAGGTGCAGGAGCAGGTTCGGCTATATACCTAAATATGTACAGTACAATATAATGCTGTTCCTGTGCTGGACAGTAACGGTTCCGGGTGCAGAGGATATTTTTGCATTATCGATGACTGTGGACGAGTACAAGAAATATTTAGAAAATATACTTGCCGATATAGACGACAATGTTATAAACAACTGTAATCTTGCGCTTGCATACAGAGCCGTTATATTCGGACTTAAATATAAAGGAAATCTGCGTTTTGTAACAGCGCCGAATTCTGCAAATCTGTATTATGAAAATACAAAGCTTTGCGAGATGTCACACAATCCTACGACTGTAGAATTCGTTACCCTTACCCACAAAAGAGTCGTCATACACGGCAGGATAAAATATCTTGGCTGTACAAGAGAAAATTTTGATGTTTTCGCACTTGTTAACGGTAAGGATAAGATAAAGGCTAAAGACCTCGGTCATAGTTATGATACATTCGTATGGAAAGAAAATGTTTACGGCGGCATTGCCTTTGAGATAACTGTTGACCTTACAAAATATGACGGTAAGTGCTATATCGAGCTGTTCAGCGTGAACAACGGTTTTGTGATAAAGCGCAGGGGACTGCGGTTCGGAAAATTTTCGCCGCTTGCTTCAAATGTTCCGTGCTGCTACTATTATTCATGCGGTAAGATAATGACCTATGACAATAAAAAGTCTGCAATAGTCATACAAAATTCATCGGGACTTGACAAGATGAAAAAAGAGCTGAAATATCTTTACAGCCTTAAAAAAATGAAAAACGATTATGCAACACACGCGTATCTTGCAAGGATGCTTTATCATTTGGGAAAGCCGTTCCATAAGCATATATGGCTCATTTCCGACAGAACTAACAGAGGCGATGACAACGGCGAAGCTTTCTTCAAGTATATGCAGACAGTTAAAGATAAAAAGGTAAAATGCTATTTCGTAATAGACAAGGACTGTGAAGAGGGAAAAAGACTTTCAAAGATAGGAAAAACTATCTCGACAAATTCCAAAAGACACAAGATGTATCATCTCTGGAGCAGCTATGTAATATCCTCACAGGGAAACAATCCGGTTGTAAATCCGCTTCTGGGCGGAAATATCTATTACCGTGATATACTCTGCAAAATGCGCTTCGTATTTTTGCAGCACGGTGTTACAAAGGATGATATAGCAGGCTGGCTCAATCTCTATAACCGGAATATATTCGGCTTTATCGTTACTACAAATCCCGAATATCAGTCGATATTCGATTATGACTATTTCTATAAGCCCGAAAATGTATGGCTGACGGGTATGCCGAGAAATGACCTGCTTTACCATGATGAGAAAAAGTATATAACCATAATGCCTACATGGAGAAAGTCGCTTATGACAAAGCCTGACCCTGTTACAGGTATATGGAGGATACGTGACGACTTCAAGGACAGCAGGTATTATCAGTTCTATAATTCTCTGCTCAATGACGAAAGACTTATCGAGGCTGCCGAAA
>ONVG01000187.1 GCA_900321195.1 uncultured Eubacteriales bacterium | reverse complement strand
GGTGCATCTGCATGTGCAACCGAGTTCCTGTTGGAGCTTGACGGATTCACTGCTCCTATGGTTGTTGACATGTTGAACAAAAGGTTCCACAACTATGTGCAGCAATATCCAAAAAAACCTTAGTTGAATATACTGTTATCTCAGCGGCTTTCCCAACACAGACAGTAAATGAGAAAAAATCATTTTACTGTCCTACAACTATTTTATACCTTTTTACAAATTATTGCAATATATAATCGAAATAATTTACTTGATTTTAATTTATTTGTGTGTATAATAATATATGTATGCTTTAAAAACGAGAATGATAAAAGGAAGGTTATAAAAATGATATCTCAAAATCTGACTATCACCGATCCTATCGGTCTTCACATGCGTCCGGCAGCCGTATTTGCAAGTGAAATGGGAAAATTTCAGTGCAGTGTTACCATAATTTTCAATGATGCAAGGATAGACGCCAAAAGCATCATAAACCTTATGACAGCCTGCATCAAATGCGGCAGCGAAATAGTTCTCGAATGTGACGGCTCCGACGAAGAAGAAGCCGCCAAAAAAGCCAGGGAGCTAATAAACACCCCCACATAACACAAAAAATGCATGCTCAACACGCCTCTTCCCGTTGTTGATCATGCATTCTCTTTATATATACGACCTTTATGTCAGGGCTTTGCCCGAACCCCATCAGGGGGCTGCTCGCCCCCTGAACCCCTCGGCAGGGAGAAACCTCCCTGCACCCGTATTTTTTATCAATTATACATAGGGTCAAACTCTCTGCACATTACAGCCCCCATTACACCACTGCTGTATCTATATGAGACCGTATCTGTACTTGCGGATATCGAACCTTTCTTGACAAGCCCTTCGTCTGCAAGAGTATTAAGAAATTCTGCCGCCATCCCTACTCTCGTCTTTATGTCTGCCTGCTTGAATTCGTCACGCTCTACAAATTCGGATATCCTGTCGTTTACCTCAGACATATCATCAAGCTCCTTCTCCGTAAACGGCTCATAGCTTTCTTCTATACTTGAATCCGGCTCTTCATAAATATCGGATATGTCAGATCTCTCGAATATCTCCGAGCTTTCGGGTGCGGATGAACTTTCGGGAACAACCGAGCTTTCGGATACGGTCAAGCTTGCATCCGATACTTTTGATGAATTCGATGCGGTCTTATTATCGCCGCCGTTACAGCTGCACAGCATTAAAAGTGAAATACATATAACTGCCGCTGAAAAGAATTTTTTACCCATATTTATCCTCCGTCCGTAATTTCATATACTTTTATATTACTTATATTGATCTGTTTTGTCAATACTGCTTTCTGTAAAAAAATTCTGCATTACATCAGGCTGTTTCCATTTTATATTTCTTTTAAAGAACCATTAAACTTTGATAATGAGTATAATTAAGTAAGATGACAGGGAACTTCATTAAATGAAAAGTGAGGCTATGCGAATGATAAAGATAGGTCTTGATATCGGTTCAACAACCGTAAAATGTGTCGCGCTGGACGATGAAAACAAGGTATTATATAAAACATACGAAAGACATTATTCTCAGATAACGAGCAAGATATCCGAGCTTCTCCAAAAGGTAAGGAAAGAAGTGCCGCAGGCTGACAATGCGCTTGTAGCCATGTCAGGCTCTGCAGGAATGGGTATTGCGGATGCCTGCGGTATAGACTTTATACAGGAAGTGTATGCAACAAGAGCGGCCGCAAATACCTTCATACCTGATACAGACGTTGTAATAGAGCTTGGCGGCGAAGACGCAAAGATACTCTTCCTTTCAGGCGGTATGGAAGTGCGCATGAACGGCTCATGCGCCGGCGGTACAGGCGCTTTTATTGACCAGATGGCAACTCTTCTCAATGTTCCTGTAGAGGAGCTTGACGGTCTTGCAGAGCAGCACGAAAAAACATATACTATCGCTTCACGCTGCGGTGTCTTTGCAAAGACTGATATACAGCCGCTTCTTAATCAGGGCGCCAAAAAGACAGATATTGCCGCAAGTATATTTATGGCTGTTGTAAATCAGACAATAGCAGGTCTTGCTCAGGGCAGAGAGATAAAGGGAAATGTCGTATATCTCGGCGGACCTCTTACCTTTATTCCGCAGTTAAGACTCGGCTTTGACAAGGTACTCAAAACAAAAGGAATTTGTCCGGAAAACTCCCTTTATTACGTTTCAATGGGCGCTGCACTCTGCGCTGAAAAGACAGCCGACCTTGATAAAGTCATAGAAAAGGTATCATCCTACAGAGGCTCAGGAAACTTCGCGTTCAACAAGCCGCTTTTCAAAAATCAGCAGGAGCTTGACGAATTCCGCAAAAGACACGCATCCGCTACCGTCAAAAAGGGTGAGCTTAAAGGCTACAGCGGTGAAGTATACATAGGCATAGATGCAGGCTCTACAACTGTAAAGGGCGTTGCCGCCGCAAAGGATGGTACGCTTCTCTATTCGGAATATATGTCCAACAGCGGAAACCCTGTACCGATAGTAAAGCGTTTTCTCGAAAATATATATAAGCTCAATCCTGATGTAAAGATAGCAGGCTCGGCAGTCACCGGCTACGGTGAGGAAATAATCAAGAACGCATTCAGCGTTGATATAGGCGTTGTTGAAACGATAGCCCACCTTACAGCCGCTAAAAGCTTTATGCCTGACGTTGAATTTATTATAGACATAGGCGGTCAGGATATAAAGTGCTTCAAGATAAGAAACGGCGTTATAGACAATATTTTTCTTAACGAAGCGTGTTCTTCCGGCTGCGGCTCATTCCTTCAGACATTTGCAAATGCGCTCGGCTACACCTCCGAACAGTTCGCGGAGCTTGGTCTGCTTGCAAAGCAGCCTGTAGATCTCGGTTCAAGATGTACAGTATTTATGAATTCATCCGTAAAACAGGCTCAGAAGGACGGCGCAACTATAGAGGATATTTCATCCGGACTTTGCCTGAGTGTCGTTAAGAATGCGCTGTATAAGGTCATACGTGTATCAAGTCCTGCCGAACTCGGAAAGAAGATAGTTGTACAGGGCGGTACATTCCTCAATGATGCCGTACTGCGAGCATTTGAGCA
>ONVG01000139.1 GCA_900321195.1 uncultured Eubacteriales bacterium | reverse complement strand
GGATATAACATACCATTTGAAATACCCAAGATAAGGCTGCTTAAAAAAACCGGCTACACGCAGGGGATAGGTGTTGCCCATGTCGGTAGTCAGCTTCATTATATCGCCGACATTTACCCCTGCAAGGGTTCTGTAGCTCTGCGGCAGCCACACTGTATTGTTTTCAACGCTTATGGGACTGTCATCAATACTGTAGAGCAGATCCCTGTCCTTTGGCAGAACGGTAAGATAATGAGCCGAATACTGAAGATCGTTAATAGACTTTTCGTCTACCATTTCAAAATCGATCTGACCGATCTGAGCTCTCTTCACTTCACGTTGGTAATAGCCTTTGATATGAGAATTATTGTCAAAATTATCCTTGCAGTTCTTTCTTGAATCCTCCTGAGTCCAGCCCTGCGAGTCGCTGAAAATCAGCATATCGGACATTTTGCAGGCATCCCGGTTCCGTTCGTTGCCGGTCATGTACTCGTAGAGCTGGACAGAGCTTACGAATACAAGCATTGCCGCGATTGTGATAAACAGAAACAGCACAAAATTCAGTGCCTTTTTCTGCCTGAGGTCGTTTTTCAGCATTTTAAAAAACATAGCCTTCCTCCTTTGAAAATTTAAATTATACACAAAAATCCACATATTTATATTATATTTTTTGTGTGTTCTCATGTCAAGTTATTTTATAAGCAAATATATGAATAAATTTGAATAGCTTATCGCAGAAAGCAGGGTATTTTCTTTTGCAAAATGCGAAAAGGGATAGCCGTTGACGTGTGGGATGTGGTATAATAGTGTAAAACAGAATTCAAGAGGATGTAGAAATGTTAGTTGTAAAAATAATTACCATTATACTGGGATTGGCGTTTTTATTATTTGGATATTTCATCTATTTTCAGAAGAAGTATAATCTTATTAATGGTTTTAGTGAAGATTATAAGACTGGCCGCAAAGATGAAAAATACGCAAAAAGAGTCGGACTGATCGAGTTGATGCTTGGCATAGTTTTACTTACAATCGGTGTTATTTTAATTGTATTTGTATAATGGTAATTCTGATTCACCTCAAAAACCCCTTAGTAGTAAAACCCTCCGTATTTACTACGATTCTACTACTAACGGGGAGAGGGAAAAACGGGGGGTGTAATTCTCTTTATCCGTCTAATGTTTATCAGAACATACTCATTCACAAAATGAATATCCCGACACTGCAATCAGTTTTTTATCTGATAACAGTGCCGGGATTTTTGTATTATTATTGAACTGTTACGCTGCCGCTTGTACTTCCGGTAAACTCGGCGCCAACTGAGAGATTGACTGTGACTGAGTTTATATCATCGGCTGTAATAGTGTCGCTGTAACTTTCGCCGGAGATATTGAGTGTCAGCTTGCCGCCGTTGGAGCTGTCCATGCGTCAGATAAGGAGAGCTTACAGCAGATCCATTATTTCCTCTGTCGTCATATTTATGATATCCCCTTCGCCGCCCACGGCAGTTTCAAGCAGATCGGCTTTTTTCTGCTGCAATATACGGATCTTTTCTTCAATGGTATTTTTAACAATGAGCTTATAGATCTGTACGTTGTTTCTTTGCCCGATGCGGTAAACACGATCGGAGGCCTGGTTTTCTGCCGACAGGTTCCACCATGGATCATAATGAATAACAATATCCGCACCGGTCAGATTCAGACCGGTTCCGCCCGCTTTCAGCGAAATAAGGAACACGCTGACATCGTTTTCGTTAAATTCGTTGACCATTTTCATACGATCCTTGGTTTTGGTTGATCCTGTCAGGGTATAGAAGCTGATACTGTCCTGCATAAGACGATCAGCAATAATATCAAGCATTGAGGTAAACTGTGAAAACAGCAGGATCTTATGTCCTGATTCGATACAGCTTTTGATCAGATCCATACACTGCTCGAGTTTTGCACTCTCGCCGTCATAATTCTCATACAGCAGAGACGGGTCACAGCATATCTGCCGAAGCTTTGTCAGCATGGCGAGTATTTTCAGCTTATCCTTGCTTTCATCCAACTCCTTCAGCTGTCCCTTTACTTTTGCAGCATTGGCAAGATACAGCTTATTCTGCTTTTCGTCAAATTTTATCTCAAGGACAGTTTCTGTTTTGTCCGGCAGCTCCGTCAAGACCTCACTTTTAAGTCTTCTGAGTACGAAGGGGGAGGTAAGCCTTTGCAGTGAGCGGACAGAGGATGTGTCATTCTTTTTTACGATAGGAGTTTCAAAGTTTTTCTTGAAATAGCTGTAGTGGTGAAGATAACCCGGCATAATGAAATCAAAAATACTCCAAAGCTCTGCCAGAGTATTTTCAACCGGTGTACCTGTAAGAGCGAAACGCTGGTCACTGTTTATTGCTTTTACAGCCTTTGCAGATTGGGTATTATGATTTTTAATATTCTGTGCTTCATCGAGAAACTGCACGGAAAAGTGTTTTGTTTCATATTTTGCAATATCCCTCAGGAGAGTTGCATAAGAGGTTATTACAACGTCATAGTTTTCCATTTCTTCAAACTGTTTTGAACGTTCTGCTACGGTTCCGCTTATGCAGACAGAGCTTAAGTCTGAGGAAAAACGCTCTATTTCATTTTGCCAGTTGAGTGTAAGAGAGGATGGGCAAATTACTAAAAACTGTTTATGCTCTCCCGACTGGCAGGTATTCTTTATACTTTGCATGACGGCTATCGCCTGTATAGTTTTGCCAAGACCCATATCATCCGCTAAAATGCCGCCCATATTGTACATACCTAGAGTTTTCATCCAACGGAATCCATATTTCTGATAATCGCGCATAGTCGTATCCAATCTGTCGGACAGGGTAAACGCATCCTCATCACGCAGCATATTGTCATAATCTTTGGCACAGCGCCGGAATTCGCTGCTTCGTTTCAGACGTATATGCTCTTCATCCGCCCGCAAGCTGTTCAGGTAAAGCATCCGATACATAGGTACAGTAATATGTTCCTTCAGAAATTCTTTGTCTGAAATATTCAGTTCCTTTTTGAACATGTCAAGATCCTTTATGCTGTCATCTACAATAGAAAATGAACCATCCCTGAAACGATGATACTTTTTTCCTTGACGGTAAGCGTCGAGTATTTCCAGCAACTCCTCCGCACTGTATCCCGAGGCTTCAATATTCAGCTCCAGCAGTCCGCCGGAGGGTTTCACGCCTACGCTGGCGGTTACGGAAGGACGCATATTGATCTTCTTGAAGCGGTCGCTGACATACAGCTCCATGTACTTGCCAAGTACGCTCATTCCCTCGCTGATAAGAGCAAAAGCTGCATCATCCGTATGTATCTGAAACGGGTGGACGGTATCTTTTTCAAATCTGTCAAAATAGCGGCAGACCATCGAAAGAGCAGTTTCCTCGCCATAAGGGTCTATACTGTCTGATTTATTTCCGGAGCTATGCAGGGCTGGATAAATTTTATCACCATAAGAAAACATGAGCGCTGCACAGATAACTCCTTCATCATCAATATCAATATACAGCTGTGAGACAAGAGACGGCGGAACGAGTGCATCGTCAACAGCAGCAGTATCTATATCAAAACAACCCTCGATCTGCCTGAGTACCGTGTTATAAAATGCGGGAATATGATTCTTGGATATTATTATGCAATTATTTTCATTCAGGATATTTGCGATCGGTTCAACTGTCCTTGTAAATTCATTATCA
The DNA here is from genome assembly GCA_900321195.1 of uncultured Eubacteriales bacterium. GTDB lineage: Bacteria > Bacillota > Clostridia > Oscillospirales > Acutalibacteraceae > UBA1213. Next base: position 839 of record ONVG01000139.1, on the reverse strand, counting down.
GCACAGGCAATGATCTGTTCCCTTTCAAGCATAAAATAACCCTTGTCGTAGCTCCCCAGAAACAGCGGGAAATCCTGTGCTGCAAACTTCATCTTTCCACTTTTGGTGGTTGTCAGTACAGCCCTTAGCGAAGGATTCTGATTTTCGATCCGATACTCCTTATCATTGATCATAAGTGATCTGTTCTTATACATTTCAAGGAATCTCTCAAGATATTTTCCTCTTAGACGGAATTCCTTTTCTTTATGAAAATTGCTGTAATAGTTATATTTTGTGTCCTGATAAATATCATATGCAAGTTCTATAAGGCGGCGGCTTTCAGGATCAATATCGTTATACCTGTGTCTCCATTCAAAAAACTTGCCGTACTTTCGTGTACTCTGGTATTTGAAATCATCTTTAAGCTTTTTTATATCTCCGACCGAGTATTTGCGCTCTCTTCCGATCTTCAGGCGAAAAAACAAGTCATTTCCACTTAGCCATAGCTCTGGCTCAACGCTGACAGGAGCTTCATCCTCAGCTTTACGGTTCAGAGAATACTCCTCTATAAGCTTCGGAAGATAGTTTGAGCTTTTGTCAGAAATCTGATCATCGTAAATGGTTTCAAGATAGATAAGTACCGCATAAATGTGTTTGCAGTAGCCATAATCATACGGGCAGGTACACTTAGCAGACGTAATGTTTCCATTTTTCTCGATTTTTATATCCACTTCATATTTACGATAGCTCCCTTTGACATAAGCAATGTAATTCCCGTTTTCTGCTTTTGTAACACTTTTTATTCGGGATTCCTTATAATAGGTTCTGCCTCGTGAGGCGATCTGATTGCTGAAATAATA
>ONVG01000085.1 GCA_900321195.1 uncultured Eubacteriales bacterium | reverse complement strand
TTCTGCTCGATAGGGTCAAGGTCATCAAGAGGCTTATCGACTGCCCTTGTGACATTCTCACAGTCATCAACTGTTATTCCGCTGTCCTTATCGATAAATATTCTCAGATACCACAAGGCACCTTCCTTTACAAATCTGACATCCCAGAGTGTAAGTCCCATATCCTCTATTATCGGTTTAACAAGCTCGCTGACAGCCTCAACTGTATTACCATGCTTATTCTTTTTTTCCGCCATAACCCACCAACTTTCATAAATGCTTATACAGTCCGTATAAGCCGCTGTTTTTCAAGCTGTAGTTTTGTCCTATTAACGATAAAAGAGCGGGTCGCCCCACTCTTTTGTCAAATAGCATATCCTAACTATACTTATATTAACACATAATATTTAATTATGCAAGCATTTTTTTATTTTATTAAAAAGTTCCCGTCAGTTTTGTGCTGACGGGAACTTTATCACTCAGTATTTATTACTTTACTGCAAGAGTCAGGTTCTTCTTTGAGTGTACAGGAGCTACATCAGGATTTACACTGGTGTATGTACCTCTTACGCAGACTGTGTATTTGCCTGTGTGCTTCGGCTTTATAACTACTCTGCCTTCTTCATATGTGGTTGCTCTTGTCCACTTGGTCTGATTTTCATTCTTATAGAATACTTCAAATTCAGGGTATCCTTCTATTGCGCCTGCAAATATTCCGTTGACATATACCTTCTGACCAAGCTTTATCTCGTTAGCGGTAAGTGTTGACTTTACCTTGAATTTCGGATAGATAGTTGTGGATATATATTTTTTAGCTACCTTTCCGGTTTTGTCCTTTACCTTTACGCATATATCATAATCTCCTATATGCTTAGGTACGAACTCTACCAGATCTCTATCGGAAAAATTCTGAGCGGTAGTCCATTTTGTGCTGTTTGCTCTCTTGTAGTAAACAGCGTACTGATAATCCATTGTAGTTTCTCTTTTGCCGCCCGATGCTCTGCATACAACACTTACTGTATCGCCTATATATGTTTCCTTATCGCCCGTATATATGAAGGGAACGCTTTCAAGCGGAAGGTTTATGAATTTGCAGGGGATGCTGTGGCGTTTTGCAAATTTCTGTGCAGTTGAATTAGACAAAGCACAAATACTAACATTGCTGCTGCCGTTAAAAGCATTGTCCGATATAATGCGTACAGTATCAGGTACTATGACTTTTGAAAGCTTGGAACAGTTTGCAAAAGCCAGGTCGCCTATGTTTGTAACCGTAGACGGAACAGTAACAGAAATTACATTCTTATTGCCGTAGAATGCATTTGCTCCTATACCGTCAACTGTCATACCGTCTATCTGAGAAGGGATAACAACTTCGCTGTCAGTTCCGTTATATCCTGTTATTGATATATACTTCCTCATATAGTCAAGTATCTCATAATTAAACTGTTTTGCAGAAGCAACAGTTGATGCTGCATTTGCAGTAAGAGCAGTTCCCGAAAGCGCAGCTGTACCGACAGCGCCTGCACCCGCAAACATAGCTGCTGCAAGACCGAGAGCAAGTATCTTTTTCATAGCACTTTTTTTCATTTGTAAAGACCTCCGTTTATTAATCAATAATTATAACAATGGCTATTATTATACCATACAGCCGCAAGAACTCAATCTGCAAATTATATAAAAAAGATATTCAAAAGTCGATACTTTTCTATTTTAATGAATTGCAGATCAACTTATCAATATTTTAACTTTTAACTTCAGCTGCACATTCCTTACTTCAAAAAGTTTCCGTCAGCAAAAAAACTGACGGGAAACCATTATAGAGAGTATATTATTTTGTGATATCAACTGTAAGATACTTCTTTACTACCTTGCCCTTTTCGTCCTTGACCTTTACACTTACTGTGTATTTGCCGACTTTCTTGGGAGTTATTGTAACGGTATTATTTGTTGAATATCCCTGAGCCTTTGTCCAGCTTGAAGCTGATTCAAGCTTGTAGTATATCTCATATTTTTTGATACCGAAGCCGCCTGATGATTTAGCATTTACCTTTACGCTCTCACCAAGCTTTATTGTGCTTTGAGACAGTGAAGAAGTGTTTTTAAGAGATGTAATGTATTTTACGTCGATATTGTTATCCTTTGCATAATCGTCTGCAATGCTGTCTTTGTAGCAATATATAGTAACATGATCATAATCCGGCAGACAATTATAGCCAAGCTCTGAAACCTTGTCTGAAATATAGATAGTTTTCATATTTTCACAGCAGCTGAATGCATTTGTGCCTACAGAAGTGACCGTATCGCCAAGTGTTAAACGGGTAAGAGCATAACAGTTATAGAAAACTTCTTCACCTATTACTTTAACTCCGCTTAAACTGATCTCCTTGAGCTGATTGCAGTTATAAAAAGCTGAATCCCTTATAGTAGTTACAGTAGAGGGGATATTTACAGACTGCAAACGGTAATTGTCACAAAATGCTCCTGTACCTATTACCTGCAATCCCTCGCTGAGCTTTACGGTTTTCAGGCGGTAACAATCATTGAAAGTGTACTCATTTATAATAGTAATGCCCTTGCCCACAGTAGCAGTCTTGAGTCTGTTACAACCGTCAAAAACATTTCTGCCAAGCTTTGTTACAGAATCGGGAATTTTTATACTTTTAATATCATAGCAGTTTGCAAAAGCATATTCCTCAATAGTCTTTATGCCGCTGTTGAGAGTAACTGTTCTGAGGTAACTGCATTCACCAAAGGCACTCTTGCCTATCTTTGATACGGTTCCGGGAATATTTGCAGCTTCAAGGTTCTCGCATCTTCTGAAAGCCAAATCACCTATTTCTTTAAGACCGTCAGGGAAATTGATAGATTCAAGATTTTCACAGCTATCAAAAGCTCCATTGCCTATCTTGAGCATACCTTTGTTAAGCGTTACCTTTTCAAGTTTTTTACAATCCGCAAATGCAGACTGATCCAGATACTTAACATTAGCAGGAATATTAATTGTAACTAAAGATTCGCAGCCATAAAAAGCACCTTTACCTATATTTGTAACACCGCTGCCTATAGTTATTTTACTGAGATTACGACAGCCGGAGAATGCATATTCATCTATCTTCTTAACGGTATCAGGAATAACTAATTCTGTAATATCATAGTTATAACCAAAGCTATAATCACCTATAGCGCTGACAGTAAGACCGTCTATCTTGCTTGGTATAACGAGCTGTCCTTTAGCACCGTTTATCGATGTAAGAGTAATAGTACCGTCACTGTTGTTTTCATACTCATACTTACCTGAAGTAGCAGCGCTTACCTTAATTGCAGTATCCGAAAATACGCCTGTATCAGCAAGGCCGACACCTGCGCCTGCAAGCATAACAGCTGCCAGGGATATTGCACAAAGCTTTTTCAATAATTTGCTTTTCATTTTAATTTCTCCTCTCAAAAATATATGGAAAATATTCCTTTTTTTAATTATATTACACATCATGCAATAATTCAATTCACTATTTTAACAAAATAAAGGTTATCCGTCGAATTATATATTGACATTGATAATAAAAAATGTCCCGTCAGCCTGAACTGACGGGAATTTAATCATTAATTATTGCTGATTGTATTATTCGTTGCGTCCGCAGCACTTCTTGTACTTTTTACCGCTGCCGCACGGACAAGGGTCATTTCTGCCTATCTTTACTTTTTTGACTGTACGGTTTACGGGTGAAGACTCGCCTTCAAGGTTGATAGATGTAGGAACAGCCACCTGCTCACGCTTCATAAATTTTTCTGCTGCCTTCTGTACATCATCATCGGAATATTTCTTTTCAGATGTTTCTTCTGCTGTTTCCTCTGCTTCTTCAACAGTTTCTTCAGCCTCATCTTCCTCCGGCTCGCTGTCCTCCTTGGTAACTTCAACAAGCTTTACAGGTGATTCATCCTCATCATTTGTCACAAGGCGTACATTTATAGTCGCCTGAGCATCCTCGCCTGCCTTCTGAGCATTGAGCGCAGCAATAGCCGCAGCTCTTGCCCTGCCGCTTGCAGCTCTCTTTACGGCAAGCTGACGCATCTCATCCTGCTGCTTCAGGCGCTCTGCAACTCTCTTCGGGATAACAAGCAGCATCTTGATAGTGTCCTCACGAATGCATTTTATCATATCGTCGAACATATCAAAGCCTTCAAGTCTGTACTCAACAACAGGGTCATGCTGACCGTATGAACGCAGACGTATGCCCTTTTTGAGTTCTTCCATTGCATCGATATGCTCCATCCAATAGTTATCAACATTTTTGAGGAGATATACTCTTTCAAGCTCACGCATAGTTTCTTCGGGAACAAGCTTTTCATTTTCCTCGTATTCCTTTGTAGCCATTTCCGTTAGCATGTCAACAAGATATTCTTTTTCAAGGCTTTCAAGCTCGTCCTGAGTATATACAAGTGTTTCCTCATCATCATCGGGGATTATCCAGCCTCTGAGCGACTCTTTAAGACCTGCAAGGTTCCAGTCGTCCTTTTCGTCAAACGGCAGATACTCCGCTACCTTTGAAGATACTGCATCAGGTATCATCTTGAGGATAGTTTCACGGAGATTTTCACCGTTAAGCACCTGGTCACGCTGTGTATAGATTATCTCTCTCTGACGGTTCATAACATCGTCAAAGTCAAGAACGCTCTTTCTTATATTGAAGTTGCGCGCCTCGACCTTAGCCTGAGCGCTTTCTATAGTCCTTGTCAGGAGCTTGCTTTCAAGCGCTTCATCTTCTTCACCGGGCATCCTGTTCATTATTGCGGATATCCTGTCGCCTGCAAAGAGTCTGAGAAGATTGTCCTCGGCTGAAAGGTAGAATCGGCTCGCACCGGGGTCGCCCTGACGTCCTGCACGTCCTCTGAGCTGGTTATCGATACGCCTTGACTCGTGACGCTCTGTACCCATGATGAACAGACCGCCTGCTTCTCTTACCTTTTCGGCTTCGGCTTCTGTTTCGACTCTGAACTTTTCAAGAAGCTCTTTATATACTTCTCTTGCATGTATTATCTCTTCATCTGTAGTTTCGGCATAGCCTGTTGCTTCCTCGATAAGCTCCTCGGAGAAATCTCTTCTTCTCATCTCGGCTTTTGCAAGGAACTCGTCATTACCGCCGAGCTTTATATCTGTACCACGTCCTGCCATGTTGGTAGCTATGGTAACAGCGCCGAGCTTTCCTGCCTGAGCAACTATCTCTGCTTCCTTTTCATGCAGCTTCGCATTGAGGACATTATGCTTTATGCCCTTCTTTTTAAGGAGATTGCTGAGTTCCTCTGATTTATCTATGGAAACCGTACCTACGAGTACCGGCTGACCGTTCTCATGTGCTTCCTGTATATCATTGATAAGCGCCATGAACTTGCCCTTTTCGGTCTTGAATATAACATCGGGGAGGTCTATTCTCTGTACAGGCTTGTTTGTCGGTATTTCGATAACATCAAGTCTGTATATCTCGGAAAACTCTGTTTCCTCTGTCATAGCCGTACCCGTCATACCCGAAAGCTTTTTATAAAGACGGAAGAAATTCTGGAAGGTTATAGTTGCAAGAGTCTTGCTCTCACGCTGAACGCTTACGCCTTCCTTTGCTTCGATAGCCTGATGCAGACCCTCATTATAGCGTCTGCCGTACATCAGACGGCCTGTAAACTCGTCAACGATGATTACCTCGCCCTTTTCGTTTACAACATACTCTATATCTCTTCTCATAACGCCTCTTGCTTTTATAGCCTGATTGATATGATGTGAGATAGTCATGTTTTCAGGGTCGGAAAGGTTCTCAACGCCGAAATAAGCCTCTGCCTTCTTAACGCCGACAGGTGTAAGAGTAGCAGTCTTTGCCTTCTCGTCTACTATGTAATCTATGCCTTCCTCAATATATTCGTCATCATTATCTTCTTTTGCGTCAGTTTCGGTTATCCTCTTGCATTTAAGAGTTTTTGCAAGCTCGTCAGCCTTTACATAAAGGTCTGTTGACTTGTCGCCCTGACCCGAAATGATAAGCGGTGTTCTCGCTTCATCTATGAGTATTGAGTCTACCTCATCGACAATAGCGAATGAATGACCTCTCTGGACCTTGTTTTCTTTATAAACTACCATGTTGTCACGAAGGTAGTCAAAGCCAAGCTCATTGTTTGTAGCGTATGTGATATCGGAATTATAAGCTTCCTTACGCTGTTCATTATTATAGTCATGCTGAAGTATGCCTACAGTAAGACCAAGGAAACGGTATATCTTACCCATCCACTCAGCGTCACGCTTTGCAAGATATTCATTGACTGTAACTACATGTACGCCGTCACCTGCGAGCGCATTGAGATATGCAGGGAGAGTTGCAACGAGCGTTTTACCTTCACCTGTTTTCATCTCACTGATACGTCCTCTGTGGAGGATTATACCGCCTATTATCTGTACAGGGAAGTGTTTCATTCCGAGTACACGCCATGATGCTTCACGGCATACTGCAAAAGCTTCGGGAAGTATCTCATCAAGTATAGCTTCCTTCTTCTTTTTATCCATTCCTTCTTCCTGAAACATCGCTTTAAAGCGCTCTGTTTCTGCGCGAAGTTCTTCGTCTGAAAATTCCTTATATTTTTCTTCCAATTTAAGTACAGTATCAACTATAGGCTGTATTTTCTTAAATCCATTATAACACACTTTTTCCCACAAATCAACATAAATAAAAGGATAAATCTTGAAAGCTTACAGCTTGCCTCCGCTGTCGATTACGTTCTCGCGCGCCGGCGTGCCTCCGCCGTCGATTACGTTCTCGCGCGGTAAAGCGCGCTTACTTTACATTAACCTACACTGCTATGCACGCACATCCGGCGCGGCGGCGCACGAGCGCCGGTTTTCTACGTCCGCCGACACGCCCCTTGCGGTGCGCTTTACGGCTATTGTATCAAAACTTACAAATTCTTTTTTCTATTAAACTTTGCCGCACCTGATACCTGATGCAAAGCTTGCGCCGCGTGAATAAAGTTACGGTTTGCAATCAGAGCGGAGCGCAGCGAGCGACAACGCGAATTGACAGCGGAGGCACTC
>ONVG01000032.1 GCA_900321195.1 uncultured Eubacteriales bacterium | reverse complement strand
TTCTCCGGTCGCTTTTACAAGCTCGGATATTCTTACATCACCCTCCAGTGAGCAGTAAACAGGGAAGGTCTTTACAAGCATGGTAACAGAGCGCGAAAGCCGTGAATCGTTTCTGCCGTTATATATAGTCGTATAAACTGCTTCGGTCTTGTAATTGTATTTTGCAAGAACGAATGCGAATACCGAATTGAAGAACGCATTCAGAGTAACTCCCTGCTTTTCGCACCATGCTTTTATTGAGGAAAGGTCGATAGTTGACGGTACTTTAAACTGTCCGGAGGATTTTTCCTTTCCTTCCACATCTCTTGAGGGCAGGAAATCGGAATCCGCTCCATTGAAAAGCTTGTCATAATATGCCTTTGCCTTTTCATAGCTGTCACTGCTGCGAGCCTTTTCCTCCGCTAAAGCTGCCTCAAAGCCGGTGTAGCTCTCTGTTTCAAGCACAGCTCCGCCATAGGCTGCATTTATATCCTCAATTATTACAGCTTCACTCGTTCCGTCACAGATTATATGGTGGAATTCAAGATAAAGATAATTGCCCTCTTTAGTTCTGTATATCTTTATGCGATACAAACGGCTGCCAACAAGCTCAAATGGCTGAACAATATCATCGGGCAGCCTGTCTGTTTCTATCAGCTCGACAACAGGAGCCGCGCTGTCGTTTCTCCGCGCACGGATATCTCCGCTGTCATTCGGGAACAGCTCCGTTTTTACATACGGATGAGCGTTTATCATAGCTTCGGCTGCAGCCTTCAGCTTATCGGTATCGAACTCATCCGAACGCTTTAACAGGAAGGGAATATTATATGTGGTAGAATCGGGATTAGCAACACATTCAACAAAAATGCCGCTCTGAGTCTGCGTGATCGGGTAATCGTCCTGCAGCCCGAAGGTCTCCGCAGATCCGCTTTCTGCAAAGAATGTTTCAAGAGAGCGGATTGTGTTGTGTTCACGAAGATCCTTGATGGTAACGGGAACATCAAATGCTTTAGAAAGCATAACATTCAGCTTGATAGCTCCGATCGAGGTAAGTCCTGCGTCGAATATATCGTTTGTGATACCGAAGGCAGTAGTACCGATGACATTTGCAATGCAGTCGAAGATGGTTTTCTGAGTCTCATTCTGCGGCGGTACTGTGTTTTCGGCCTTCTTTTCCGGCTTTGGCAAAGCACGCTTATTGACTTTCTGATTCTGATTCAGAGGAATATGGTCTATCTGCATCGTAACCGCCGGAACCATATACACAGGCTTATCTTTTTTGATGAATTCCGCAAGCGCGTCTATGTTCACCGGCTCATCAGAAACAACGTAAGCCGCAATATACTTGCCGCCGCCTGTTTCGTCAAACGCCTGAACAGTAGCGTCCTTTATGCCGGGGAATTTACGGATAATGCCCTCGACCTCAGTCAGCTCGATTCGGAAGCCTCTGATCTTGACCTGTCCGTCGTTCCTTCCGATGAAGTCCATAATTCCTCCCCTGAGAATACGGACAATATCTCCCGTCCGGTAAGCTTTTTCATATCCGGGTTCATCCGAGAACGGGTTGCGGATGAATACTTCTGCGGTCTTTTCAGGACGGTTCAGATATCCTCTGCTGACCTGATGACCGGCAACTACAAGCTCTCCAGGAATACCAAACGGCAGACGGTTCATATTCCTGTCAACAACATACTGCTTCATATTGCAGTTCTGCTGACCGAGCGGAACACGCCTGTACAGCTTATCAACAATATAAATATGCGTACAAATGGTACACTCGGTAGGACCGTAAGCATTGATTAGACGGAACCGGGGAGCAGCAACAGGCACAAGCTTTTCTCCGCCTACAATAAGAACATGAGGATACTCGGCATCCGGGAACAGATCGGCATACTGTCTTCCCACCTGAGTTGTCATAAAGGCGTGTGTGATCTTATTGGCATAGAAATAGTCCTTTATCGCAACAAGGTCAAGACGTATCTCCTCGTCTATGATATGGAGCTGACCACCTGAGAGAAGTACAGGATACATATCTATCATATGAGCGTCAAAGCCATAGCTTGCATATCCCGAAGCACGGCTGTTTTCATTATAATTCTGTTCTCTTATATACATATCACAGAAATCGCACAAATTATGGTGCTCTAACATTACACCCTTGGGAACACCGGTAGAGCCTGATGTATAAAGCAGAATAAACAGGTCGTCCGGAGAGGGATTTTCTGCTGTCCTTTCAGCATCCGGAAGTGACGGTATCTCATCGGTATAAAGAACCGGTCCGGTGTAATTCGGAAGCTTTTCCATAAGACTGCGTTCAGCGATAAGATATTTTGCATCGGCATCCTTTATCATGAATTCAAGACGCTCGGAAGGATAACTCGGATCAAGCGGCTCATAGCCTGCTCCTGATTTAAGTACACCCAGAGCGGCTATCGGCATATACTCACATCTTGGGATAATAACAGAAACCGCCTGATTTTTTCCTATTCCCTTGTTTTTAAGGAATGAGGCAATATTCTCGGTTATGCGGTCAACCTCCCTGTAAGTATAGGAGCGGTCAAGATAGACAACTGCGATATTATCCGGCGTTTTCTCAACCTGACGGCGGAAAAGCGTTACTATATCAGTCACCTCATAATCATGAGGAATATTGTTGACCGCTTCAAGCACTGCCTCCGTCTGCTCATCAACAAGCCTGACGTCGTTGGTGTTTTCCTTTCTTGCAAACTCAACGAGCGCACGTTCATAGGTTTCCAGCATATCCTCCATGAATCCCTCGGTAAATGCTTCGTTATCATAGGAAATATGATATCTGAGCCTGTCGCCATCGGGGTAAATGATGAATTCAAGCTTTGCTTTTTCTTCCTCAAAGACAAGCGGTACATCCTCAGCTTTATCTCCGCAAAAATCAAATACACTGCCGTTTGTCATTGTACTCTGGTAAACGAACAGCACATCGGCGGTAATGCCGAGATCGTGGCTGATCTCCGCAAAGGAGTAAACATCATACTGAAGACTGTCCGCAAGCTGTTTGCCGACATTTCCGATATAATCGGCAACACAGGTACTGTCAAGCTTGCAGCATACGGGATATGTACGGACAAACATTGAAATGCTGTCTCTGAAACGAGGATCATTTCTGCCGCTGTTTATGGTAGCAAATACTGCGTCCTCTTCCCTGCCGCAGTATTTTCCGAGAAGCCAGCCGAACACAGCAGTACAGAATGCGTTTTCACTGACATTGTTTTCCGCGCAATAAGCTCTTATTATTGCGGCGATATTATCCTTTCCCATCCTGTTCAGTACACCGCTGTCACGCTGCTGATCGTCCGAAAGAATATCGCCTATCGGCAGACAGTCGCTGTCCACACCGTCAAGAAGGTCAGTATAGAACTTTTTAGAGGCTTTATAATGCGCGCTTGAACGCAGCTTCTTTTCTGTCAGAGCTGCTTCATAGCCGCTGTATTTTTCGGGAGTGAGTTCTTCTCCGTTATAAGCCGACGTAATATCACGGAGCAGTATTTTCTTTGATTCACCGTCAAATATGATGTGGTGAATATCAAAGAACAGATATTTTCCGCTTTCGGATATGATAATGCTGAAACGGTAAAGCTTTTCGTTTTCCATTTCAAACGGCTTTACAAGACCGGAAGCTATCTCTTCAACACTGGCGCAGCAGATCTCTTTTATTTCACTTTCATCAAAGCTTCTGCCGCTCCTTCTCTGTCTGATATCTCCCTTGCTGTCAATAAACATTTCTGTCATCAGATACGGATGAGCGTTCACAGCCTTAGCAATTGCAGATTTCAGTCTTGAGATCTCTATTCCGTTTCCAAGCTTCAGAAGAGCGGGGATATTATAGATAGTGCTGTCCGGATGTGAAGTTGTTTCAAAGAATATACCCTCCTGAGTCTGTGTTATGGAATAATCGTCAAATATCTCAAACTCTTCAGGACTATCGGACGACAATGCAGTGATAAAGCTCTCCAGCTTTTTAACGGTGTCATTATCTCTCAGATCACGTATCTGCACATTGACTCCAAAAGCGTCACTCAGCTTTATGCTGAAGCTCACACTGTTAAGGGATGTAAGACCTGCGGCAAACAATTCGGTTTCAATGCCGAAATCCTTGTTTCCCAGTACCTCTGATGCAATATCGAATATGCGCTGCTGCATTTCATTCTGAGGAGGAGTTGCTGTCTTCTCATCAATTGTCAGATCGGGCAGACGCTTTATATCCGTCTTACCGTTCGGAGTTACGGGCATTTCATCCATCTGCATATAAGCAGCAGGCACCATATAATGCGTCAGATGCTTTTTTAGCTCATCACGAAGCGCATCAATGTCAATTTTTGTATCTGCCGTAAAGTATGCGCAAAGATTATCCTGACCGCCAAGGCTGCGAATGATGACCGCAGCTTTTTTGATATGCGGCTGAGCAGCTATAAGCTCCTCTATTTCGGAAAGCTCTATGCGCAGACCGCGCAGCTTGACCTGACTGTCAAGTCTGCCGAGAATAAAGACATCCCCGTTTTTATCGAATTTTGCATAGTCGCCTGTACGGTACATTCTCTGACCATTATACTCTACAAATGCATCTGCTGTTTTTTCGGGAAGATTACGGTATCCCTTTGCCACACCGACACCGCCGACATAAAGCTCTCCGGTTACACCGAATGGCGCCGTATCGCCGTATTTGTCAACAATTATCTCGCTGTAGTTAAGAAGCGGTCTGCCTATAGTAACATATTCTGCATCGGTCAGATCGGCGGCATTACAGGAGACTGTTATTTCAGTCGGGCCGTAGGTGTTGACTATCCTGATTCCGGACGAACAAGCCATGATAGCATTTCTGAGAGATATCGGATAGCCTTCGCCTCCCGACATAACAAGTCTGCATTTAGCCAGCTCGTTTCTGAAAGGCTCATATTCCATATACTGCTGAAGACGCGAAGGAGTAGCGTTCATACAGTCAACTCCGTACTTCTTCATCAGCCCTGCAAGCAGACGTGGATCATTCATTTCATCCTCAGAAGCAAACACAAGAGTTTTACCGTTGCAGAGCGCAGCAGTATGCTCCTTGAATGACATATCAAATGATACTGTAGTAACAGAAAGATAGGTTTCGGTATTGTTTTTCAGGAAGTGGATATGTGTATTTGCCGGGTGCGGCATCAGATAGTTACAAATACCTATATGGCGAAGCATAACGCCCTTTGGCTTTCCGGTAGATCCGGAGGTGTATATCATATATGCAAGATCGTCGCCGCTGACATTTACATCCGGCTCAGAGGTGTTTTCACCGGTAATTACCGAAGATACATCGATCGCATTATAAGCAGCATAATCCGCCAGCTTATCGGCGGTGGTGATAATACACTTAGCGCCGCTGTCCTCTATGATAGAACGGATACGGTCAGCCGGATACTGCGGATCGCAGGGAATGAACGCAGCACCCGCCTTGTTCACACCGAACATGCAGCTGAAAAAGCAGCTTTCTCTCGGCAGCAGCAGAACTATGCTGTCACCTGTCTTTATGCCCATATCAATAAGATTATGAGCGGCAATATTTGCGCTTTCGTTCAGCTCACGATATGTCAGCGTCTTATCCTTTGCGATGAGAGCAGTCTTATCCGCATTTTCATTTGCGCTCTTTTCAAACAGCTTGTGCAGCAGTACAACGGGTATTTCAGCATCTGCGGTCGAAGAAAATCTTTTCAGTACCTTTTTCTGCAAAGCAGGCAGATCAAGCGCCTGACGAATAGTAACAGACTGATCTCCGCAGAGCATTTCCGCAGTGCTTCGGAACTGGTCAATAAAGTTTCCGATAACGGTATCATCGAACAATTCACTCGAATATTGCAGATAGCAGTTTATTTTATCAGCGCCGACCTGCATAACAAGGTTGATATCCTTTCCTGAGGGCTGCAAGCGGTAGGATGTGTTGAGCGTAACACCGTTTTCACTGAAAGAGTTCTGAACGGGAATGTAGTTGATACCCAGATCGGACAGCAGACTGCGTGATTCATCTCTGCTGCCGGAAAATTCAGACACAAGGCGGTCAAAGGGACAGGAGGTCTCCTTGATATATTCGGAAACAGCCTCCTTGACCTCACTGATATATTCATCCGTCATTTTTGTCCTGACAGGCTTAAGCCTGAGAAGAGCATTGTTTACGAACATACCAATGGTATTATGTGTATTGCCGTTACGGGTGTTGACCGGCACACTTATAACAATATCATCCGACACTGTATATTTTGCTGCGGTCATCGAATATGCTGACAGAAGCAAGTCAAATACAGTGACCGATTTCCTTCTGGCAGCCTGCTTCAGTTCTTTGAGCATATCGCCGCCGATCTCGAAGAAATGATCAGTATCGGATTCCGGATGCACCCTCGGACGTGTTCCCTTAAGCGGAAGCTCGGTAACGGGAACTCCGTCTGCAAACAATATGCGGTACTTTTCAAGACCGCTGCGGTATTCAGCTTCCTTATCCTCAAGGGATGCTCCGCTAAGATCAAAGCTGTCTGAAGCCGGTGTGATGCCCGAAAGTCTTGCAATAAGCTCTCTGCTGAAAATAACATCACTGCCGCCGTCAAACATGATATGGTGATAGAGCAGCGCAAGAACACTCTTTTCGCCGTCTGTGAATACAACTGCGCTTACGGGGATGCCGCCTGAAAGATCATAAGTCTTGTCCAGCGCTTCCGCAAGCTCCTTGACAGAGCTGATATCGTCTGTTTGCTGAATGGTAACGGAGGGTATCTCATCGACCAATACTCTCATCAGCCTGCCGTCCTTTTCACGATAAACTGAATGGAACGCCTCATGGCTGCGGAAAATATCCTCGACAGCTTCCTTTATCTGCTGTGCCTGAGCACCGCTGACCTGATAGTAACCTATAAGATTATACATCCTCGATTCAGGATTCAGCTTCTGCTCAAGATACATACCCGTCTCAAAGGGACTGAGAGGATATTCTGCAAGAAGAGCTTTTTCTGAAAATACCTGTGTTCCGGCTTTTTCGAGCATTTCAGCGATCCCTTTAGGCGTTTTTCCCTTAAATATCATTTCCGATGAAAGACCTGAAATACCGGAGTCCGCCTGGAGCGTCATCGCAAGCAGCGAATCTCCGCCAAGCGCAAAGAAATTATCATTAACGCCGACCTGTCCGCATTTAAGCAGCTTTTCAAAGGCGGCGCAAAGCTTCCTTTCGTTTTCTGTTTCAGGAGCGGCATATTCCTCCTTGAAGGAAGCTGCCATCGGCGGCTTTATTGCCTTGCGGTCAAGCTTGCCGTTGGGGTTCAGCGGGAAGGACTCTGTTTCCACGAAGAAACGAGGTATCATATAGTCAGGCAGCTTTTTGCGCAAGGAAGCTTCTATTTCTCCGGCTGATAATTTCATTCCCTTTTTGAGCTGATAATAAGCCGCAAGATATGTAAGTCCGTATTCGTTTTCAAAAGCCTTGACAACAGCCGTTTCTATCTCAGGGTGATCTGTAACGAGCCTGACCTCTATCTCTCCTGTTTCAACACGCTGACCGTTTATCTTTACCATCCAGTCCTTACGGTTAACATAGAGTACACTTCCGTCCGAAAGAAGTCTGCCCATATCACTTGTATGATAGAGCACACTGTTTTCATCATCCGAGAAAGGATCCTTTTCAAATACCTTTGCCGTCTGTTCGGGAAGATTCATATAGCCCTTTGCAAGATGTCCGCAAATGCATATCTCGCCCTCTTCGCCGGGCGGCACCTCTTTGCCGTTATCGTCAAGCAGTACAACACGGCAATTATGATATGCTTTGCCTATAGGCGTATTGTCATAGGCTTTATCAAGATGAAATGCCAGTGCGCAATAGGTCTCTGAGGTTCCGAAGATATTCACGATCTGATATTCGTCCGTATAGAAATCAGCAAGTCTTTCTCCGGCGGTTTTGACAACTCTTAGGGTGGAATCATGTATATCCAGACGCTTGAGCATATTAGGATTGATATACATTACCGTGATACCGTTTTCACGTATCGCATTCCTGACATAATTCAGATCCTTGCGTTCCTCTGTATTCAGAATAACAAGACTTGCGCCGACTATCAATGTATCATAGACCTCTGCCACAGACCATGCAAAGCTGAAGCTGACCATGCCGAGTGTTTTATCGTCCTCTCTCATGCGGCACATGATCTGATCTCTTTCGAGTGAGTCATAAAAGGAGCGATGTGTATGGATAACACCCTTCGGATTGCCTGTTGATCCAGATGTATAGATCAGATAGGAAATGTCATCCTCGGTAGTTTCAACATTTTCTGTTATCGGTTCATATTTTTCTGCTTCACGAATAAAGGCTTCATCTATAATGACCGACGCTTTGCAGTCATTGATTATGTAATCGATACGGTCCTGCGGATATTCGGGCAGGATAGGCGCATATCCGCAGCCTGCTCTCAGTGAGCCGATCTCAGCCGCAACATAATCCAGACAGCGCGGCAGAATGATCGGAACTATAGAACCTCTGCCTGCGCCCTTTGCATTCAGAGCGGCAGCTATCCTTCCGCTGTGATCCAGCAGCTCTTTCCCGGTCAGGCTGCGGCCTGAAAAATTGTCCGTGAGCAATATCTTGTCAGAATGGCGTTCAAACACCTGACAAAGACAGGTTGTTAATAAACTCATTTTTTATCCTCCTTTATTTATAATCATACTGATCATTTTGATTTTTTAATTGCTTTTTTAATTGCTTTATTCTTGGTTTTTGATTTCTTTCTGCTTTCATTATTGCTTTCATTCCTATCACTCGTGATATTGTCATATACAGCATTATAACCTCTGACAATTATCTATGCAGTAATCATGCACAGTACCGTCAGAGTCCAGCATTGCCAGCTTTCAAACAGAACACATTATCATTAAGCAATGACTTGAAGCTGCAGATCATCAGGTTTTGAGGAATGTCCGTTTTGTCTGCGCTGCATACAGCGTATCTGTAGCCATCGTTCAGGAAGAATTCGCGGAAAAAGTATTTTCTGCTGTCCACTGTATGTCTGACGGAAATATCATCCTTGTCAAGAAGAATACAGAAGTCATCAAGCGCAAGCATGAAGCCAAGCCCTGTAGCCTTCATAAAGCTTTCCTTGAGTGTCCAATAGCGAAAAAACAACTTGTTTCTCTCCGCTCTGTCAGCGCATTTCATCAGGGCTTCATACTCTTCTGCAAAGAAAAACCTTTTCGCTATCTCCATATCTATATCCGTTATCTGCTCAACATCACATCCGATATCATTATCCGAAACAGCACAAATGACCTTTGTTCCCGAATGGGAAATATTGAATTTAATGCCATCCTCATTTGCAAGTCTTGGCTTTTTATTATGTTCTGTCGTAAATGTCAGGTCGGTAACTCCATGAGCCGCAAGAACGTACTCTAACAGCGCGCCTGCGCCGAGAGACAGTTTTTTGTCCTTATCGAACACCATCCGGTCGGTTTTTGCTTTCCTATCGGATGAAACGCCGTTGTAGACAAAGCGGAACAGCTCCGGATCATCCAGTTCCCTGACATCTGCTGTATATATTTTTATCTGCATATATTGTTATCAACAGTCCTTTATTAAAGTATCTCAGACATTCCTTAAAGCCGTTACAGCGGTACGTCTTTCGACGGGAACATCTTTTATTTTAAACAAAATATACAAAGTAATTGTATCATTTTTAATAGTATGATGCAATTGTTTTCTGCACAATTCTTTCTATTTTTACAACTAAAAAACAATCCGGTAGCATTCTGGTACGGTTTTTAATTTTCTGCTTTCCGTTGAATTACCTCATGATTTATGGTATGATTTAAACAGTACTGCAAGAAATAAACAGGCGCTCTGTTATGTTATCAGTCTTGCAAGGAAAATAAATAGAAATAACAAGGAAGTGTTCTCGTGAGCAAGGTGAAGAATAATATATTATTTATGCTTTATACGGTCATCCTCGGCTCGATAGTCGGTCTTATCATATGGGGATTTCTGAGGATAATGAACTATGGTATAGAATTTCTGTGGGGATATCTTCCCGCGCAGTTGAACTTTCCTTTCTACACTATCTGTGTCTGTACAGCAGGAGGACTTATCATCGGCGTATGGAAGCGTAAATTCGGCGACTATCCCGAAGAGCTTACAGGAGTTATAGCCAAAATAAAAAAGACCGGACGCTACCCGTATAACAATGTTTTTTCAACTATCGTTTCCGCGCTTATTCCACTGCTGGCAGGTGCCAGCATCGGTCCCGAAGCAGGTCTTACGGGCGTTATTGCCGGACTTTGTACATGGGTCGGCGACAAGCTGAAAAGCTTTCGCAAAGAGGTGCAGGAGCTTACCTATATCGGAATGAGCGCCACATTGGGAACGATATTCCGCTCCCCCATGTTCGGTTTTATGGAGCCTCTCGAATCGGATGATGATACCACTCTGCCTAAGACATCAAAGATAGTCCTGTACTTTGCAGCGATACTAAGCTCATTCGGTGTTTTCATACTGATGAATAATCTTTTCGGGATAAAAATGGGTATGGAAGGCATTGAGGGCAGCAAGATATCTGCTGAAAACTACCTTTATGCCGTCCCTCTTGTTCTTGTCGGTATAGCCGCAGGATATATCTATTTTGCATTCAAGAAGCTCACCGGTATGATAGAGCATCATCTGAAAAAATATGTTGTGCTTCGTGCCGTATGCGGCGGTCTTATACTCGGAATATTCGGACTTTTCCTTCCGCTGACAATGTTTTCGGGCGAGCATCAGATATCTGTGGTCATGGCGGATATGGAAAAGATCGGCGCTGTGATGCTTCTGATAATCGCAATAGCAAAGCTTCTGCTGACAAATATATGTATAGACACAGGGCTGAAAGGCGGACATTTCTTCCCCGTTATCTTCTGCGGGATAAGCATAGGCTGTGCCATGAGCCTGCTGCTCGGCGTTAACGTCCTGTTCAGTACTGCAATAGTCACAACGGCACTTGTGGGACATACACTTAAAAAGCCTATGGCGACCGTTCTGCTTCTGATGATACTGTTTCCTCCGAGACTTATACCGATAATGCTGTTTGCGGCTGCTTCGGCGAAATTCATACCCACTCCGGCTATACTGCTGACGAATAAAGCTGAAAATACAGACAGCGAAGCTAAAGACAGCAAACCGCAGAAAACCAAA
>ONVG01000088.1 GCA_900321195.1 uncultured Eubacteriales bacterium | reverse complement strand
TGACTTTCACCTCGCTATATACTATTATAATATACAACTTATAAAAGTCAACATATTTTTATAACTTTTTATAAAATCGTTTTAACTGTTAAAAGCCTCTGCGAAAAGCTCTCTCCTTGAATTGTCGATTATCTCAGGCTTGCACATTGGTATCCCTGCGGCACTTATCTTTTCAAAATAGTCAGCCAAACGTATATAGAATATAAATTCGGGTATAAGTCTTGTAAGGCTGTAGCCGCTTATATTTGTATATCTTGAAAGCTTGCTTTTGAGTTGCTTTACAGTAGAGTCGAGCATTTCTGTTATAACACGGCTGAGATTTGACATAAGCGGGTCATCTCCGCTTACTTTGCCTACAGTATGTATCTTTGTCATACCGTCAAAGCTTGTACCTCCGTGTATTTCGCTCTTTTTGGAGTAAAAATCAAGGAAGTTGCTGAGAAGTCCCGGTTTTGTAAACGGAGTATCGTTTATGGAAACTATTCCCACTTCAATAGGAACAAGTCTGCTGTCAAGATTCACACCGAGTGATATACTCTTGATACGTCCTATCTCGCTGACAAGATTTTTAATATCCTCATTGAGATGCTCGAAACCGCTTTCGGAATATACGGCATTTACAAAGTTCTTCAGCTTTTTGAGTCCCTCTGAATGTATATCATGCTCTGTAAGCGACTGATTTATTCCCGAAATACAGTTCACATATATGTCAAGCTCCTGTAATCTGTTTATGAGCTGCCATACGGGTGAAGATGTAGCATCCTTTACCGACCTTTCAAGCTCTTTAAGATATGCCAGTTCATCCAAAAGCTCCTTTATGCGCTCACGAAGCTTGGGATAATGGTACATATCATCAAAGACGTCTCGTCTGTAGCGTATTATCTCAGGGTCATGCTCCAGCTTTATCATTATGTTCCTGATTATATTCTGCTCGTATGTATCGCCGGATATTTTTTCACATATATGCTCTATTGAAAGGTCATTGCATGTTTCCTCTCCGAGAGTAATTGCTGACGATTTTTTTCCTTCGGGATAAAGCAGACTAAGCTCCTGCATATTCAAAACATCTCCCTGCTATAAATTTCGACATTCCATATATATTTGATTATATCATATATTCCCGTCATTCTCAATGTTTTTTATTGATACAGCGCTTGATTTTTGTATCGGAATGCGTTAAAATATGATTGTATCTTTTTAGGAGGATGTATATGAAAAAAGTTATATCTATCTGTATAATACTTACAATATGCCTTACGTCAATATTTATAAGCGGCTGTTCGGACTTCGCATTCAATCCTATAGGAAGATGGAGCTTTGTCGAGGACATATATTACTCGAATGATAAGCCGTATTCAAAGGTAACATCAGAAGATGATCCGGCAATGAAAAATGTTGCTGTAGTTTTTGAAAAATCCGGAACAGGCTATATCGACAGCGGTACAAAAACACCTATACGCTTTACATACGAATATAACGAAAAAGAAATAACCATAACAATAACAGACAGGCGCAATCAGAATAACGGCTCGGATATATCAATGAATACTGAGCTGAAATATATTGTTTCCGATGATAAACAGACTATCAAGTCAGTTACCAAGAACGAAAAAAGAAAAGACGAAAAAGGAAACGAAGTGGATTTCCACGAGGAAAGAATTTTCAAAAGATGATAAAATATCGGCAGACTTCCGGGTCTGCCCTTTTTATGCAAAAAACAGCGCTGACATAACATCAGCGCTGTTTTTGATCATTTATCCTGACTTGTTTCGTCAGTATCTTTTTTGTCGGGAACGCTTTCTCCGGAAGGAGTTTCTTCCTCTGCAGCGACCTCATTGCTCATAGCTTCTATTGTGCCTTCAAGCTCAGGGTCATCATCTTCTTCGTCAAATATCTGCGGATGATCCTCCGGGTCATCTTCATATTCTTCAAATTCATCATAATCGCCGTCAGACTCGTCTGTTGCCATTACTTCAATGAATTTTGCAGAGTCGTAGCTTTCTTCCTCCGCCATATCATCAATGTAGAACAGCTGGTCTTTTTTGCGTCTTGAAGGTACCTTCCATATGAACATGTAAGCAATAAATATTACTACAGTCACTCCGGATACTACAGCTCCAAGCATAAGTCCGGGCGTCTTGTAGGTAAATACTATCTTTGACTCGGTATTTGCAGGTACTTCAACAGCCATAAAGCCTACATTTACTTTTTCTATCTTTGCAGGCTTGCCGTTTACCTCTGCGCTCCAGCCTCCCTCATAAGGAATGCTGAAAAATACCAGCTCAGGAGAATCTCCTGTTGTTATCTTTGCTGTAAAGCGGCTGTTCTCAAATTTCACGGATGAGCATACAAGCTTGTTTCTCTCTTCACAGTCCTTGTAATATTCCGCATTTGTATATTTGTATTCGTTCAGCTCCTCGTCATGCTTCAGACAGTCCTTATATTTTTCAGCCTGTTCATCGGTCAGCACCATTGATTTCAAAAGAAGAAGATGTCTCTTTTTCTCGTCGCACTGGTCAAATTCAGACTTTGTAACATAGGTGTCGTAGGTAAAGCCATACGGGATATAATAGTCATTTACAAAAACATCATATCCGTTTTTGCTTTCAAGAAGGCTCCAGCCGGTCATCTGAGTGTTGCTGCTTGACATTGCAAATTTCTTGCCTTGCTTTTTATTGTCAAACAAATATTTGCATGAAAGGAAGCTTCTTATGCCGTAAACATCCGTTTTAGGACGTGAACCGACACTTCTCTCAACGCCTATAGATTTATAGAACTCCATTACCGAACCGGGTACAATACTCTGGAACGCCTGTATAGTAGGTATCTGCCAGTACATGCCCATATTATCCATATCATCATAGAAATCCGAGCGTACATTTTTGATATCATCAAGCTCTTTAAAAGCATCTCTGTTGCCTATAGCATAGCCTTCTATATAATCCTTCTGATAGCTTGCATTGAGAACGCCTATTCCCAGAAGTGCCGTACCATAGCCGACAATTATTACAGAAAGCGTTATGCTTGTCGCTGCAATGAATACCTTCTCTTTCTTGCGGAAATTCAGCAATACTGCAACTGCCGCAAGACATATTCCTGCTATGCCTACGCACATCCAGAATCTGTCGGGATATTTTGCAAGACCGTATGTCGTTGTTGAAACGCCCTTTGAATCTGTTGTGGTAGTCGGCATTCCTCCGATAAAGAACGCTATCATAGCAGTTATTATGAATGAAAGCGTAAGTCCGGGACTGAAATCAGTTTCATAATGGTCAAGCGATACTGATGTTGCAAGAGCAAGCATAAGAGTAAGCATATAGAACCATCTTGCATAATATGATGCATTAAGAAGCTGGAAGAAGCTGTTGAACAGCGGCACGAACGCCATAACAAACATTATCGGGATGAAAAGCCTGAGCCATTTGTGTGTTTTGAGCTTATAGAACGAGAACACACCTATCATTCCGAACAACGGCAGCCAGCCTGCAACAGAAGCCCATTTTGCATTGGAATCCGGTGTAAAGTTAGCATAAGCCGGCATATCAGGCGGGAAGAAGAATGTTTCTATTATATGGACATATCTTTGCTCGCTTGAATATACTATCGCATTCCAGCCGCTGAGATAGCTGTTTACCCTCGAATTTTGCAGTACCGCGAATATTGACGGGAAAAGTATAACGGCTGTTGCCGCAAATCCGAGTATTATCTCGACTGCAAAACGAATAAATTCCTTTATTGACATTCTGAAGCTGCCTGTCTTCATACGCAGGAACCAATATATGAACACAAACACAGCCTGACCTGCAAAGAAATAATAGTTTACAAAACATGATGCAAAAACTGCATAAGCCATTGCGCCCTTGCGCTTTTCGTAAATAAATTCATCGGCAGCCGCAAGCATGAACGGGAATGTTATCATAGCCTCATGGAAATGATTAAAGAAGATATCATATACACTGAATCCCGAAAAAGCATAGAGCAATGCTCCGAATACGGCATAGTTCTGATTTTTTACATATCTTCTCAGAAATGTATAAGCTCCTAAAGCACAGAGAGCTATTTTGAGAATAAGCAGCGGCGCTACAAGATAGGGCACAACATTGCTCGGGAACATAAAGGTAAACCAGAAGAACGGGCTTCCCATCATGTAGAAGCTGTATGAGCCTATTATGTTTGCGCCAAGGTCGGTGGTATAGCTCCATCCGATATTGCCGCCTACTGTTGAATCATGGATCATCTGATAGAAGGGTATCTGCTGTACGTTATAATCTCCGTAGAAAAAAAAATATCCGTCGTTATAAATGATCCAGGGCAGAAACATCAAAGTTGCCAGACCAAGCGCCCAAAGGAATGTTTTCAAAAAATAATTTTTCCGGACACCTAATAAAGTCCGTTGGTTCTGCATTTTATCTCCTCCTTATTTAAATAAAAAAGTTCAAAGCTAATTGTACCACATAATTTTCTAAAAATCCACTGTTACACAAATTTTATATTCATAAATTATATTTCCTTTTCATTGACATAAACATCAAAATACTATAAAATAATCCATGATACATAATTATATAATTTTTCTCACATTATAATATAAACATAATATAAACGGAGGACAAAATGGAAGGATATCATTTTTTTGCCATAATGTCAAGAATGAAATACATAAACAGATGGTCGCTTATGAACAATACAAGATATGAAAACATCAGCGAACACAGCCTTACAGTCGCCATGCTTGCACATGCTCTTGTCGTCATAAGCAATAAAAAGCTCGGAAACAACTATGACCCTGAACATGCTGCGGCTATAGCTCTTTTCCACGACTGTACGGAGATAATAACAGGCGATCTCCCTACGCCTATAAAATATTCCAGCAAGTCACTCAGGAATGCCTACAGGTCTATCGAATCGGAAGCCGCCGAACAGCTTCTTTCCTCTCTTCCCGAATACATGCGTGACGAATACAAAGCTCTGCTCATTCCTTCGGAAACCGACCCCTATCTTCTCAGACTCGTAAAGGCAGCTGACAGACTTTCCGCACTGATAAAATGCATAGAAGAAGAGCTTATGGGCAACAAGGAATTTATAAAAGCCAAAGCTGAAATAACGTTATCACTCGAAAAAACAGACCTTGAAGAAGTTCGTATTTTTATGCGGGATTTCCTGCCGTCATACAGCTTATCGCTTGATGAACAAAATATTTCACTTTAAATCAGCGATATTATTTTTTATAATTGATAATAGTACACAACAAATTCATTTTATATGATAAAAAAATATAAATCACGACATTTTTTTGTTTTTTATTTGCCAACACAATAATTTTAATATATAATAAGATAATTGACAGAAAACAACTTTTGCCGGGCATAAAGAAACACGTATATCTTTTTGCTCAATAAGGAGATAATGATATGTCAACAAACGATAACATACAAAGAAAAGAGCAAAAAAACGCTCAGCCAAAAAACAAACCAACAAGAGCACTAAGCGACGTAAACGACAATTATAATATAGTTTTCTACAGCAATAAAAAAGGCAGCGCTGAAAAAAGAGTTCAAAGCATTCCTCAGGTACCCGAAAACAAAACAAATGCGGTTCAAAGGAATATGCCTAAAAAAAGTCCGCCCAAAAAGGCAGCTCCAAAGAAAACTGTCAGCAAAAGAAAAAGAAAGCTTTCCGGAAAGCATAAGGCAATAAATACTGTAGTTATTATTTTAAGCATAATAATGATACTTGCAGGCTCAGGCTTCCTCGTTGCATATACCTACTTCCACAGAATAAATTATCAGGCTATAGATACAGAGCATGAAGCTTCAAGCGTGATACCAATAAAGCCTGCGGATAAAACAAAGATCGATCCTTATCAGGGAACGCTCCTTGATGCGCCTGATGTTCTCAATGTCATGCTTTTCGGTGAGGACAGAAGAAGCGGCTCCGATGTCGGCAACTCCGACACAATGGTGCTTTTCTCTATAGATACAAGACACCGTAAAATGAAAATGCTCTCTTTTCTGCGCGATACCTATGTTGATATCCCAGGATATGAAAGCAACAGGATAAATGCATCATATACGCTGGGCGGTGCGTCTCTTGCAGTCAGCACCATACAGAAAAATTACGGTATAAAGATAGACAGATATGCTGTAGTTGATTTCAAAAGCTTCCGTCAGATAATAGATACTCTCGGCGGCATCGACATTGACCTTACTTCTGATGAAATTGATTATATCAACTGGCAGTCATGGATAAATCAGCAGGATGAATACAAAAACGCCGAGGGCGATTACAAAGAATATGTCCGTGAATCATTGAAATATGTATGGCAGACCTCTGTTCCCGAAAATATGAAGCCCATCAACAAAAACGGTATTAAATTCACCGTAAAAAAATCCGGAGAGGAGCCTGTGGCAAAAGTGCACCTTAACGGAAAGGAAGCTCTCTGGCATGCAAGAAACAGAGGCGAGGACGGAATATGCGCCGGTTCTGACTTTACAAGAACAGAGCGTCAGAGAAACGTTCTGGGCGTTATAATAAACGATCTGAAAAAAGCTGATATCCC
>ONVG01000066.1 GCA_900321195.1 uncultured Eubacteriales bacterium | reverse complement strand
TTTTTAAACAGCTCAAAGGCAGCTCTTTCCCGTGAAAATTTTTTCCGGAAAATGAGCTGCTCGGCATACTCTCTTGCAAATTTTTCATCATCTATCAGACCAAGCTCCTCCAGCCGTTCTATCGCAAGCGCAGAGGCCTTTTCGCCGAAAAGCGGCGTTAATTTTTCCTCTATCTCCCTGCGTGTACGGCTGCGGTACTCTATCAGATAAAGCGCTTTTTCTTTTGCGCGGCTTATCTTCGACTTTTCAAGAAGCTCGAAAAGTTCCTCATCATCTATTTCCGAGCCTGTCCTGAAGCCGCTTGCGGCAAGCGTAAGGGTATCTACGCTTACGGCATATTCACCGTCTATATACAGCGCCGTCATACCCTTTTTATGCTCCTCTGCTGCTGTTATCAGCATCTTATCACTCCACCATTATGTCAATGTCGGCTCCCGAAGTTCTTGGCTCGACCTCCGGCTGCTGCTCCTGTACCGGCGCATTCTGCTCGACAGGCTCAGTTTCAGGCTTGTCGGCTGTCTTTCCGCTCTTTACAGTCTTTGCCTTGCTCTTTACAAAGGTGAGCTTATCCTTATTTGCCATAAGCTCGTCCTCTACCTTCTTGGCTACATCGGGATTGTCAAGCAAATACTGCTTTGCGTTGTCGCGTCCCTGAGCTATCCTGTTTCCGTCATAGGAGAACCATGCGCCGCTCTTTTTGATTATGTCTATACTTACGGCAAGGTCAAGAAGCTCGCCAACTCTTGAAATTCCCTGACCGTACATTATATCGAATTCAGCCTCACGGAAAGGCGGAGCTATTTTATTCTTTACTACCTTAGCCTTTGTCCTTGAACCTACTATCTCACCGCCGACTTTTATAGCCTCGACCTTTCTTATATCAAGTCTTACGGATGAATAGAATTTCAAAGCTCTGCCGCCGGGCGTAGTTTCGGGATTGCCGAAAAGTATTCCGACCTTCTCACGAAGCTGGTTTATGAAAATAGCCACACAGTTGAGCTTTGATATAGAGCCTGCAAGCTTTCTCAAAGCCTGAGACATAAGGCGCGCCTGAAGTCCGACATGTGACGCTCCCATATCGCCCTCTATCTCCGCCTTTGGAGCAAGCGCCGCTACAGAGTCGATAACTATTACGTCTATAGCGCCAGAGCGAACAAGCGCCTCTGTTATTTCAAGCGCATCCTCACCTGTATCGGGCTGTGATACAAGGAGCGCATCAATATCAACACCAAGCGCTTTTGCATAACCGGGGTCAAGCGCATGTTCAACGTCAATAAACGCTGCTATGCCGCCGTTTTTCTGACCCTCTGCTATACAATGAAGTGCAAGAGTAGTCTTTCCTGATGACTCAGGACCATATATCTCGGTTATTCTTCCTCTCGGAAGTCCGCCTATTCCGAGCGCAAGATCAAGTGAAAGTGAACCTGTCGGGATAGCGTCTACCTGCATTGCTGCATTCTGTCCGAGACGCATTACTGCTCCCTTTCCGAACTGTTTTTCTATCTGGCTCATTGCCGTTTCAAGTGCTTTCTGTTTATCGAATGCCATATATCTTCTATCCTTTCAAGACTTATTTTCGGAAATTTCCTTTGATGATGTAATTATACAATTTTAAAACAAAAATTGCAATATCTCAGAGGGACTTGAACGTCAATTATCCGCTTTTTGAGTACCAAAAATTACCCTGTCAAGTCCCTGTATATCCTTTACAGTCCTGATATCCGATATACACTTTTCCGAAAGCAGTCCTGTCACATCCTCCGCCTGCTCTTCGCCTATTTCAAGAGTTATGCTTCCGCCGTTTTTCAGCTTTGAAAGCCAGTTTTCCGCGATACATCTGTAAAAATCAAGTCCGTCCTCTCCGCCGTCAAGCGCAGAAACAGGCTCAAAACCGACTTCCTTTTGCAGTGCGCTTATCTCTCCACTTTTTATATAAGGCGGATTTGATATGATTGCATCAAAGCTTTTATCCTCGATACACGAAAAAGCCCTGAATATATCTCCCTTCAAAGCCCTGACATTATCGGCTTTATTCAGAATTATATTCTTTTCAAGAAACCCGAAAGCTCTGTCTTCAAGCTCAAGCGCTGTTATTTCCGCATCCGGAAGAAGCTTTGCAAGAGTAACTGCAATTATGCCGCTGCCTGAGCAAAGATCAAGTATCTTTGCCCTTCGTATATTCTTAACGGCACTGAAGCATTCATTTACAGCGACCTCAGTGTCATCTCTCGGTATGAGAACTCCTTCGCCTACGATGAAGTCATTCCCCATGAAGCTCCATTTCCCTATGATATACTGTAACGGATAGCCTTCACGGCGTTTTTTTACAGCTTCTTCTATAAGCATTCTTTCGTCTTTGCCTGCTTTCAGACTGCCCTTTTCGACAAGCGCCATTCTGTCTATCCCCAAAAGCTCCTCAAAAAGACATCTTGCCTCTGATACCGAAACAGCGTCCCTTGCATACCTGTAAAGCTCCTGATACGTCATCTTATGATATCCTCGCCGTTTTCAGGTATAACATCCTTCATAGCTGCTATTGCTACCTCTATCATGTCGTCCTTCGGCTCTTTTGTAGTGATATGCTGCATCCATACTCCCGGCGCAGCTATCATTCTTGTTATTATATTGTCATGCTTTCCGCATATCCTTATAAGCTCATAGCCTATGCCTACAGTCAGCGGAAGAAGTAGTATTTTTATTGAAGATCTCAGCCATACATTTGTGAACGGTATGAAAAGGCCGATTATTATACCTACTATAAGCATAAG
Source organism: uncultured Eubacteriales bacterium (assembly GCA_900321195.1). Lineage (GTDB taxonomy): Bacteria > Bacillota > Clostridia > Oscillospirales > Acutalibacteraceae > UBA1213. The sequence goes on along the minus strand of ONVG01000066.1, from coordinate 4,924 downwards.
CACAATAAAGCTCGTTCCGCAGCGCGGATGGAAACGTATCTGTTTCCTTACGTTCTCGACCGTGAGATCAAGTCCGTGTTCATAGCAGAATATAGTCTTATGCTCGGCACCGTGATACTGGAAAACACGCTTTACATCCTTGTTCATAGTCACAAGTCCCATATAGACAAGGAAAAGTATTATCCTGATGATACCCTCGAATACGGAACGGTATATCATCTGGTCGTTAAGGAACGGGAACGCTGATGCAAGAAGGTTGAACAGGAATGTCGGCACGAAGAAAAATACCGCAACACAGAATACTATAGCAAGCACCATAGCCGCGCTCATTATGAAATTCACTGTTTTTTCTCCGAAATGCTTGTCAAGCCATATATCAAGCTTGCTCATTTCTTCTTCCGGCACTTTCTCACCGTCAAGCGCCTTATCCGCTGACATTATGAGCGCTTTGTTTCCCGTTACAAGAGAGTCTATCATATTTGCAACTCCTCTTAATATCGGTATACGGAGCAGCTTGTACTTTTTAGTTAAATTGAGCGGCTCTATTTCTTCAAGCTCTATGCTGCCGTCGGGCTTTCTTACGCCTACAGTCGTTTTTTTCGGTCCTCTCATCATTATTCCCTCCATAAGCGCCTGTCCGCCTATAGAGGTGACTCTTACCGTCTTTTCCTTTTTTTCATTTTTTTCCTTTTTACCCATATTATTATCCCTTTCTTTCACTTATGAAGTTATCTCGTTATCGTCATCCGCATCATCTTCATCATTCTGAGATTCAAGCTCCGGCTTGATAGTCGGTATGGATATAGTCACTGTCGTACCGACATTCTCAACACTGTCTATATCAAGCCTTCCGTTATGAAGCTTTACTATCTCATCGGCAACCGCAAGTCCTATTCCCGAACCTCTTACAGTCTGGTTAGCCTTATAGAATTTCTGCTTTATCTTAGGAAGATGCTCCGCAGGTATTCCGCAGCCGTTATCGGCTATGGTTATGATAACATCATCATCCGTTTCCTCAACGTTTATTGTCACAACTCCGCCGGAGCTGCTGTATTTGAGCGCATTGTCTATTATATTTATGAATACCTGACGCAGCCTGTTCTTATCTCCAAGTACGGCAGGCAGTATATCAGGCTCATCATATACTATGTGCTTGTTCTCCTTGTTAGCCCTTTCACGCTGCATGTATATAGACTCGTCAAGCTCTGCAAGGATATCTATTTTATCCATTATAAGCACCATTCTGTCCTGCTGTATCCTTGAAAAGTCAAGCACCTCTTCAACTATGCCGCTAAGACGCTCGACCTCTTTGATGATTATGCCTATACCCTTTTCAACAGTCTTTTTATCGCGCAGACCGTCAAGCTGTACAGTTTCCGCCCAGCCCTTTATGGCTGTAAGCGGTGTTCTCAGCTCGTGAGAAACGGATGATATGAAGTCATTCTTCATTTTGTCAGCCGTTCCAAGCTCTCCCGCCATATAGTTTATTGTATCGCAAAGGTCGCCTATCTCGTCATCATAGAATTTATTGATACGTGCATTAAAATCTCCCTGAGCTATCTTTTTGGCTGTCTGGCTTATCTCCTTTACAGGTCTTACTATCGAGCGCAGGAAATACGTACTCGAAACAAAGATAAAGAAAAGTATCATTATACCTGCAAGGCAGACTACAGATATCGCTATGAATATCTTTCTGTCGGCTTCTTCAAGAGATACTATGTATCTTATTGCGCCTACAGGCTTATCTTCTTTATCGTATATAACTCTTGTCAGCGCCATTACGTTTTCGCCGGAGCTGAGATGTCCGTGCCAGTCGGCATAGCCCTCCTCCGACTGTATCGCCGCATCATAGTCAGGCATAGGCTGGTCGTTATCGGGCGCAAAGCCTGTCGAAGTTATAACAGCCTTTCCGTCGCTGTTTATTACCATAAGCTCCATAAGCTCTTTGTCGGCAAAATTTTCAGTATAGTATCTTGCGGATGTTACGAAGGAGTCGCTTTCCGTAAAAATATTTACAAGCTCTGAGGAACGTCCGTTCAGCACCTGAAAAATGCCGCTGTAGTAAAAGTTCTGTATTATAACAGCAAAAACTATCACAAGCACGAACAGTATCACGAGTATCACGCCGAAAGTATTAAACAGCCATCTTCTTGTAATACCTCTCAAGATAATTCACCCCATACACAAAAATATTCTGTACAGTCAGTTTGTTTCCCATTTATATCCAAGACCCCAGACTGTTACTATATATTTAGGTGAGGATGGTTTGTCCTCTATCTTCATCCTCAGACGGCGGATATTTACGTCAACTATCTTTTCTTCACCGACATAAGCTTCTCCCCATACATATTTCAGTATTGCGCTTCTGTCGAGAGCCTGTCCCGGATTTGAGAAGAAATATTCCATTATCTGAAATTCAACCTGTGTAAGCTCAATGAGCTTTCCGTTTTTCATAAGAGAATGATTTCTGAGATTAAGCACGAAGATACCCGACTTTATCTCTTCCTTGAAATTATTTTCCGAGCGCATCTCTGCTATTGCGATACGTCTGTAAAGCGCATCTACTCTTGCGACAAGCTCTGTCGGGCTGAACGGCTTTGTTATATAGTCATCCGCGCCGAGCATAAGTCCCGATACCTTATCCATCTCCTGAGTCCTTGCCGAAAGCATTATTATTCCCAGATTGCCGTTCTTTTTTCTAAGCTCCTTGCATACCTGAAGTCCGTCCTTTTCGGGCATCATTATATCAAGTATTGCGATATCGAAATCTCCGCCTGCGGCATCATACTTCTGTATCGCTACAGCTCCGTTTTCGGCTTCCGTGACATTATAGCCGCCTCTTTCAAGGTTTATGACTATAAATTCTCTTATCGCTGTTTCGTCCTCTGCAACCAGTATATTTTTCATTTTTATTTCCTCCCGTCAGATTTTACATTATTACAAACATATCTCTTACTTCTTTAGCTGTTATATTCATTTCCTCATTTTTGTCTGTGGTGAACAGCTCCGCCGCATATACAGCCTTTCCGAGTGTAGGCTCGTCAAGCCTTATCATATTGCCGTTATCCGCTTCATTCCACTGCTGTTCGGTATAGCGGTATATCGTCAGAAGCTTATCGCCAAGAACTGACTTTTTATTGTCCCACATATAGAATGTAAGCTCTCTTGATTCGGCGTTGCTCCTTGCCGTGACATTTCCAAGCCAGCGATCAGGCATTTTAAAATAATAGCCGTCCTTCAGATACATAACCGCATTCATTATTGTGTTTAGTTTATTTCCCGATGCATCATAGTTCTGCCACGAGGTCAGCGTGCATATATTAGTCGCCTTTTCGTCAACTCCGGCGGGCATCTGTGTTACAACAGGCACATCTATGACAGAATCGCCGTTTATATCCTGTGAATATATCTGATCTTTTCTTACAGTCGGATTTATGTATGATGAGGCTGACGATACGGAAAGCGGATTTATCAGTCTGTCGCCTGCTATATCATAGTATATTATATCCGTACAATAGCTTCCGTCCTCTCTCATTCCGTCCAGCACGATACCCTTTTTATTAAGGTCGTTGAAGAATGAAAGGCCCGAACCTACGCTTTCGGCCCTGCCGTCACTGTTTTCTTCAGCGGATATTTCTTCTATTATATCCTTAGCAGATAAATTATCTGTGCTTTCAGTCGGGTCAACACGGTAAATACTTCCGTCCTCTGAGCGCGCATAGGCAAAGCCGCTGTCGGAGTGAGTATTTACAGCCACCTGTCCGGCAATTATATTTGCAAAGCATATCATATTGTTAGTACTCAGCTCTATGGAATATCTTCCTATCGGGCGCATATACTTTTCGCTGTATTTTATTACTGTAGCCTTTGCAGGGTCGGTCTCGGTACTTGTGAGAAGTGTTATTATATCGTCCTCGTTCTCGTTTATGATATCGGCTACGACCATCTCATCATAGCGTTCATCAATCTGCATCTCGTTTACACTGTCATTTGTCATGGAATACACGGTCAGCATTTTCTGAGAGTCATTATACAGACTCCAGCCTATTATTATCTCGTCATACTTATCGCCGTTTATATCTTTGAAAAGCACTCTGTCTATACCCGGTGATGAATTTGAAAATGTATCCAGACATTCCCATGCTCCGTTCTTGTATGCTATTATCGAGGCGTATATCTTTGTTTCGTTTTCCACCGAATACAACGCCAATGCGTATTCCTTATCGGTATTTTCATTTCGCATCATTATAGCTGTACGGTTATCGCCGTTCTGCGGATATTTAAGAGTATACGAGCCGCCTGCTTCCCTGCTCAGTACCTCCTGTATCTGAGCCTTGCTTCCTGTCGTTCTCGGAGGGCGCAGCATGGAATCTGTTCCGAATGCCGCATCCGAGCAGCCCGCAAGCAAAAGCGAAAGCGCTGTCAGGCATGTAAGTATTATCTTATTCAGCTTTCCTTTCAACATTATCCACCTTCTTTGCCGTAAGAAACTTTATCTTTATACCCTCATCAGAGAACATCTTCTCATGCTCCGTTATTATATTAGGCTCATAGCCCGAATTGTGGAGGTCATAGGTAATATATGTTATCTCAAAGCCGCATTCCCTGAAATATTCAAGACTTTCTTCAAAAAGCTCATCATCATCGGTCTTGAAATGTATCTCCGCTCCGTCCTTGAGAAATTTCCTGTAATTCATTAGCTGACGGGGATGTGTGAGCCTGCGCTTTTTGTGCTTCATTCTCGGCCAGGGATTGCAGAAGTTTATGTATATCCTGTCGGCTTTGTCCTCCTCTCCAAGCATCATATCTATCCTTTCGATATTATGCGCCGTAAGAAGTACGTTGTCAGGCTCTCTGCCGCCCTGCGAGAATACTCTTTCAACATTTCTTTTTGCAAGTCCGAGCATCTCATATTTTATATCAA
>ONVG01000199.1 GCA_900321195.1 uncultured Eubacteriales bacterium | reverse complement strand
ATGTAATGATTCGTGAGCTTAAAAAGCGTCTCGGTGATGAAAATGTCAGGCTTATATAAAAATGAAAGAGAAATATCATATGAACAACACATATCCAAACGACTGCAAAGAAACACAAAAAAATAATTTTTCAAAAAGGCTCACACTTGTATGTCTGTGCGGTATAGCTTCGGCTCTTTTGATACATATATTAAGCTTTTTGACGGTTCTTTCAGGCATAAGCAAGACAAACACAGGTTATTATATTTCGCTTATAGCTGTTTCATTTTTAGCTATTCTTTTGCCGGCTGTAATATTTTCACGGGAAAGCGGCGGAATAAAAAAAGCCGTTGCCGGCAATAAAAATAAGACAAATATAGCTTACAGTACACTTCTGTTTATATCCGGACTTTCCGGCTGCATACTGATAAACTTTGTTGTCACTATAATATCTGCATTTTTTCCTACGGTACTCCGTCAGAGCGCTCCGATATATACGACCGATATATACACCTTCATAATGACGATATTATCAATGGCTGCGGCACCTGCAATATTTGAAGAAACAGCTTACCGCGGCTTTACACTTTCGGTTCTCAAAAAGGATGGTTATATATATTCAATGATAATATCCTCGGTCATATTCGGTATGCTGCATTCAAATATATCAACGGCATTATTCGCATCATTAAGCGGGATAATATTTGCTTATGTACGCATACACTCAGGGACGATAATACTCCCCATAGCAATACATTTTGTCCACAATACTCTTGCTGTCATCGGGAACACCGCTATGAAAACGCTGAAAGATGAACAGTTTACACAGATATATTTTGAAGTGCTTATCTTTTCCGCAATCATTTTTGTGATATGCCTTCCTGTATTAAAAAGGCAGAATATCCTTAAAAATAAAACAGCATGCTTGACAGATGAGATACCGACATCAAAAAAGATACTCTACACTCTGACATGTCCTGCATTTATTGCATTCATAATAATAACCCTGATCCTGAAATATCTATGATAAACGGAGCTTGTATATATGACTAATGATGAAAAATTCATGCTTGAAGCTATTGAGCAGGCAAAAAAAGCTCTGGAGCTTGATGAAGTGCCGATAGGCGCTGTCGTTGTCAAGGACGGCGAGATAGTAGGCACAGGCTTCAACAGACGTGAAACGGGAAAAAACGCCCTCTATCATGCAGAAATAGCGGCAATAGACGAAGCATGTAAAAAATTGGGCGGCTGGCGGCTATGGCAGTGCGAGCTTTATGTAACACTTGAACCGTGTCCAATGTGCGCGGGAGCGATAATCAATTCACGCATAAAACGTGTAGTATATGGCTGTAAGGACTGCAAAGCCGGCTCATGCGCGTCAGTGATAGACCTTTTCGGGCTGCCTTATAATCACAGACCGGAATGTATCGGCGGTGTGCTTGAAGATGAATGCTCCGCCATGCTTTCAAATTTCTTCAAAATGCTTAGACAAAGAAAAAACGCAAAAAAATGGCCTCCGGACTGAACCGGAGGCTTTTGCTTTAGCGTTTGCTTGCTGCCATAAGACGAAGTATATAAAGGAAAAGATTGATAAAATCAAGATACAGTTCAAGAGCTGTATTTACAGAAGCTTTTTTGAGCATTTCCTCATCACGGGAATAATATTCATATCCTGACCTTATCTTCCTTGTATCGTATGCGGTAAAACCTATAAATATCAGGATACCGACGATACTTACAACAAGCGAGAGAGAATCCATACGGAATATCATAGCGATAACAGAATACAATATCAGGACTATAAGTCCTATAGTAAGTATCGGGCCTAACTTTGTAAGGTCACGCTTTGTTACTATGCCGTATATCGAGAATGATATGAACAATATTGCTGTTGCTGCCAATGCAAATACTGCATCCTTGCCGCCTGCCAATACAAGAGCCGGCGCAAGGGTTATTCCGTTGACTACGGAATATACCAGGAAGCATACCTTGCTTGCCGTATATGAGAGTTTGCGGATGAAAAATCCCAATGCGAATACCAGAACTATTTCCACAACACATGCGCCAAAAAATACAGGCAAAAACGCATCGATAACTGTCGGATTATTCGTGAGAACAGTCATGAGTATGAAGCCTATGACAAATGTTATCGAAAGACCTCCGCCAAGCCATGCATAGACCTTTTTGCTGTATTCCGCAAGGCTTATACTTGCCTGTCCATATGCTCTGCTGCCTGCCATCGACTGATCATAATAGCCGCTTTGCTGCTGTCCGTAGCCGTTGTTGTACTGGTTATAACCGTTCTGCTGCTGTCCGTAACCGTTGTTGTACTGGTTGTAACCGTTCTGCTGCTGTCCGTAGCCGTTGTTGTACTGGTTATAACCGTTCTGCTGCTGTCCGTAGCCGTTGTTGTACTGGTTGTAACCGTTCTGCTGCTGTCCGTAGCCGTTGTTGTACTGGTTGTAACCGTTCTGCTGCTGTCCGTAGCCGTTGTTATACTGGTTATAACCGTTCTGCTGTCCGTAGCCGTTATTTCCGTTATTCATACTGACACCCTTTCATAATATTGATCATCTACAGTGAACACCAAAAAGATAATGACGCTTACTGTATAATATAAATATACTCTATTTTTCTTCCAAAGTCAATTACATTAATATATACTCACGGAAATCAACTTTCTTTAAAAGAAAATTAAAAGTGTGCCGTTCTGAACACAGATGATCAACTTTAGTCACATAATTTGCATTATTGAAATGATTA
>ONVG01000202.1 GCA_900321195.1 uncultured Eubacteriales bacterium | reverse complement strand
AATATCCAGCTCATTCTCATAGACTCCGTATGCAGTACCATGAGTCTTGAGATCTGTACAAAGTACAGCCGCAAATATCCCGACAATATATACTTCGTTGACGCATTTCAGAAAAATGACAGTGAATGCTACAACGACGCCAAGGCTCTCTGTACGGGAAAATATATCGTCTATACGAACAACTACGGCGAATATTCAAAAAAGACATTCAGCAAGGTGTTCAAAATGCTTGACGGAAGCAATATACCTGTACTGTGCATAGAGCCTATGGTGTCACCGTCGGGCGATAAGCCTTTGCCCTATGCGCCTTATGTTTCCAACGGTATTATAGAAATAAGCGAAACACCGGATAAATTTATACTGATGATAGGCTGCTGCTTTTTCAGCAAAGCTCTTACTGCTCCGCTCAGCTTTGACCCCGATACCAAATTCTACAGCAATATAGAATTCATTACAGATATAATGCTTTCTGCCGGCTCATACGTCTTTTTTGACGAATGCTCATATACATCCTATTCACCGTCCGAGCTTGAGCCGTTCAGATATGAGCCGCAGTATTTAAGGGCTTTCTATACTCAGACCGTAACAGACTTTATCATCCCGATGCTGAAAAAACACAGCGGTTCGGCGTTCGTGCAGTATATAATGCTCTACCTTATCGAAACAGCCTTTTCTCTCAATGCGGACGAAAAATACAAGCATGTTATAATAGGAAACTTTATCGACGACTATTTTGAAAAGGTGCATAACGCTTTTCAGCTCATTGACGACTTTGTAATACTCAACAAAAATATATGCAGAAGATGCGGTCTTGATGAAGAGGTGTCATTCAGACTGCTCAGAATAAAATATGCCGATGATACGCTAAGACCCGATATCGATACGGCAATGCCAAAGGAAAAAATCGAAAAGCTGTATTTCAACGATTACGGCGTACCGACAGCAACTGTGCTAAGCGCGAATTTTGCCGCTCATGTCGGACGCTCGATAGTGGGAACTTCAAAGGATATAACCGCCGAAATATGCGCGGTGAATTTCGACAGCGAAGGACTTTATATAGACGCCATGCTTTACGGCTGCTCATATCTTGAAAGCAGCGAATTTAAAATATTCGTGAATATAAACGGAGAAAAAAAGGAGGTCATCCCCTCTGACATATATACTCTGAAAAAATTCTTTGATATACCTCTCCTTAAAAGATTTTCATTCAGATTTTTTGTACCCATCAGCAGCGGAAAAACTATAGATACTATATATCTTACAATGAAATATTCAAAGCTTATTTTCCGTATCGGAATGACATTCAGCGGAACGTTCTCGCGCCTTTCATCCGCTATGAAAAACAGCTACTGGCATTTCCTTGACCGTGTTATGACCTATGACATTAAAAACCGCTCTATCATAATCAGACGAGCTACCGACAGCCTTCTGAGAAAATGTGAGGGCAAATTCATGGGCGAAGCAAGAAAAATGCTCTCTCTTACCGAGCTGCTTTACTACCGTCAGCTAAGACGCGCAGCCATAAACGCAGAAATAGAAAAAGCCGAAAACGGCGACCGCAAAACCATACTCTTCTATGACGAAACAGGAATAAACTGCAACGGAAATATTCTTTTCAGATATTTTTCAAAGTTCGTCAGCTATGAAAACCTCTCTGTGTTCTTTACCGCAAAGCAGGGCTCGGATGAATATGAATTTCTTATCGGCTCCGATTATGAAAACGTGATTGAAACAGGCTCCAAAAAATCAAAGATAACAGCCATGAAAGCCGATGTTATCGCTGCATCTGACTGTGATGTGTATGAGTCACTGGGCTTTGACAGTACAGATATATTAATGCTGAAAGACCATCTCAATGCAAATATAATATCCGTCAAGAACTTCTTTATGACGTATGCGACGGCTCAGTTCGACAACCGTATAAGAGATAATATCCAGCTGTTATTCTGCGCTTCCGAAAAGGAAAAACAGCAGCTTCTTAAAAATGTATATGATTACAACGAGGCTATGATAAGAGTGTCGGGTTATCCCGTACTTGACGCACTTTCGGATAAACGGGAAAAGCTGATACTTATCGCTCCTGGTGAAAGACGGCAGTTTTGCATATACGAAAACTCAAAGCACTATCTTTTCTCGGAAAGCAGATTTTTCAAGCTTTACAATGCTCTGCTCACTGACTCACGGCTCCACAAGACCATAAGGGAAAACGGCTATGAGCTTGCAGTGCTGCTCCCACAGTCTATAGAGAAATTCAAAAAGCTTTTCCACTCAGATGAAAACGTCAGGATATACTCCATGTCAGACAGGTGCGACACCGACCTTATAAACAGAGCGTCAATGCTCATTACAGACCATTCTGACATACATTACCTCTTTGCATATCTCGACAAGCCTATAGCATATTATTTCCCTCACGGACTTCCTATCCAGCAGGAATATAAAGACGAGGGACTTGCCAGCAGCAGCTTCGGAGAGCTTTTCTTCGACCATTACAAGCTTATCGACTATATTTTAGATATCATGAACGGCGGTTTTATACAGCCCGAAAAATATTCCGTCATGTGCAGGGATTTCTTTAAATATCACGATTCGTCAAACTCAAAGCGGATATGTCATTCGATAATAAAAACATTTTTTCCCGACCTTAACAAATAAAGAGTAATGATATATATTTGCGCATATACTATAGAGAAAGAA
>ONVG01000203.1 GCA_900321195.1 uncultured Eubacteriales bacterium | reverse complement strand
ACAGGTCTTAACGACAAGTACGAAACAACAGCGATCAAAAAGGCATTCGGCGACCACGCTGCAAACCTTAAGATAAATTCAACAAAGTCAATGCTCGGTCACCTTCTCGGTGCTGCCGGCGCAGTCGAAGCAGTTGCTACAGCCCTTCAGATGAAGAACGGCCTTATCCACCAGACTGTCGGCTACAAGGAAATCTTTGAATATCTCCGACCAAGCTGTTTCATGGTGTATGTTTTCAAGGAGTACTGTTTCATTGAGCTTTTCTACCGGATAACATTCGGAAAGTACATTATATGTCATTTCTGTTGACTGATATATTATCTTTTCAAGCTCATCGCCTGCGCCTGTGTATATGTAAAGATACGGCATATTGTCCTTTATTTTTCCGTGTATCCATTTTACAAGATCCTCAAAGGAATAGAACATGAACGGAGGTGAAAAAACACCGCCCATACAGAATTTATCCGGATGAGTAAGAACTGTAAAGAATGTCTGCAAACCGCCGGATGAGCTTCCGCAGAAAGCCGTATTGTTTCTTCCCGTCATAACAGGGAAATGTGCTTCAATGGCCGGCATGACTGTATTGATAACAAAGTCGTCAAACAGCTCTCCTGCCGGAGATATCTTTGAGCGTATTTCCTCAGGTCCCTCCAATCTGCCTATGCTTTTTGGAGTAAGCTCGTTTGCGCGCTGTTCGGGACCGTCATTGTTGAATATACCTACTATAACAGCCGCCTGTCCTTCACTTTTGCTTTCGGCTCTTACAGCTTCACGTGTGTACCAGCATCCGAACTGCATTGGGAGATCCGCTTCAAAAAGGTTTTGTCCGTCAGTCATGTATATAACGGGAAATGTTTCCCCCTCCTCATGTTCCGGAACATACACCCTCACAAGCTTGTCTCCTTTTTCGGGATAAGGAAGTGACATATCAAATATTTTTTCAGGGTACATAAAAATTCCTCCTCATTTATTTGTTTTTTCCGAATGATTTGATATACAAAAGCTTATAGTAAAGCTGTTCGTCATTGTAAACTATTATTTTCAGATTGCTTACTGCACGTGTGATTATCTGATAGAACATTCCCGAAAGGTCATAAAAACCATTCGTATTATACGTCAGGTCATTATTATCGTTATACTTGAAATTTTTGTCCATGACGAATGCCACTTTATCAAATTCCTGTCCTATTACTTCATGTGCATTGGTGTCTGAAAGCTCTGATATATAATTTATGTTTTTATCCGTTCTTTCAATAGCGGTATAGGTTATGAACTTCCACTTTTTATTTTCGGTAAGATAGTCTATGTATGACTTCATCTCATTTATGCTGTCAAAATATTCTACGGATATATTTTCATAACTGCAGTTTGACTGATCCGAGCCTATTTTCAAAAGATTTGATATGAAAGAAGCTATCTTTGGATTTGTGCGTATCTTCTTTGTGAGCTGGTACTTTTTCATATCACAGCCGTATGAATTTATATCATAGTGTTCAGTGAGATAATTATAAATATCCTTGTTTTCAGACTTGTTTAAGTATTGTTTTGGGTCATATGAAAATATTATTGGTATCTTGTATTTTGATGAGCTTGTTATTATCATTCGGAGCTGGTCTTCATTTATACGCTGTGACTCGTCAATGAATATGACCTTGATATTTTTGTCTATATTATCAAACGATATATCTTTTTCCGTATCTGTTATTTTCATTGACGGTATTTTTTTGATCGGCTGTATGTTCCAGTGATGAGCCGATATAAGCTTATTATGTCCGCTGTTGAGCTTTCCGCAGTGTATTATGATCGAACTTCCGACATAATTTTTCGCTATATCATATAGCAGCAATGTCTTGCCTGTTCCTGCATCCGCCGTAAGACACAAAAAGCTGTACTCTGTTTTAAGAGTATTAAGTATATCCTTTTTGATGTTCTCCTGATGCTCGGTGAGAAAATAATTACCTGATATAAATTGCTCTGTCTTTGTGAACGGAGATATAAGATAGTTCAGCGGAAGGAATAATTTATCGGGGATTATTTCTTCATTGAATATCTGTTTTGTAAGTAGATCCGCAAGCTCCGACATCTGTACTTTTTCAGTCGATTTGCTCTCTTTGTTGAAACGATACAAACCGTCATCCTCGACAAACGTGTATATATATATTTCCTTTTTCATTGCATTCAGATAATAGTGGTTTTTTATCATCTGTCTGAGTATCTTGTCTGTTTTTTGGGAATCGGAAAGATGATTAAGACTGCTTTTCAATTCAACATTTACTATCATGTCATCACTGAAACGCAAAAGGTCAAATTCTTTTCCTATCTGCTTTATTATATATCCTATATAATAGCCGTCAAAAGCCGAAAACGGTACTTCAAGCGTCTGAAGCTCTTCACAAAGCAATGCCAGTGTTTTTATCTCCGCAGGCTTTAACGGATAAGGCGGTTCAGGAGAATTGTTCTTGTTATAATTACAGTCAGCATAAGCTTTTGCACCCTTGTATGCAGAAATAAGATTTACTGTTTCCATAATATTATTGACTCCTTGATGTTTAATATAGTGTGGAGTTAAAGTTACATGTATATTATAACACCTTTTGTGTGAAGTACTCACCGCCTATAGAGGCGGGAGCTTCCTTTAATCCGCCCAACCTTGCAAAGGATTGCATTTTACGGGCATCAGTTTCCGAGGCTATGGG
>ONVG01000205.1 GCA_900321195.1 uncultured Eubacteriales bacterium | reverse complement strand
AGAAGTACAAGACCCATTACAACACCCGGTATTATAAACGCTGTCATTATTCCCATGTAAAAGGTTATGAATACTCCCCTGTTTCCGCTTATTCCGACTATCCTCTGAGCAAGTATGTTTGAAGCTATATATACACAGCCGAAGCTGCCGTATACAAGTATGCATACTATAACGTCAAGGAAATTTCCGCCGACAAGAATAAACAGAAAAAGAAATGATACTGCACCGTCAATGAACGGCTTTATAATACTTGTTGCACCTGCCATGATAAGCTTTTTTACAGGACTGTCTGGTATAAGGAATATATATGGCTTGTTAAGCTCCTTTACCCAGTCGCCTGCCGCGCTGAAAAAGAACTGCACATACGAGCATATCACCGCAGCGGCTATATATATCGCTGTCGCCTTGTCAGGCTCACCGAAAAAGCCTTTCATTGCAAGACCTATTATCGAAGAAACACCTAAAAGAACGATAGTGTTTATATTGAGGAACATGAACCTCGAACGCCTTGCGCCCTCACGCAGATGCTTGAAAAATATCGAGCTTGCGCCCTTTCCCCTGTTTATTCCCTGCTTTCTCAGCTTTATCGGCTTTGAGCCAAGCCAGTCTGTATCGCTGACCTTTCCCGAACGTATATTGTTAATGAATTCATAATAGCTTTCTGCCCTGTCAAGAACATCCTCGTAATAGTCAAGCTTTGTTACTATAAAAATTATAACACTGAGTATGCACACGGCAAGCAGAAGTGAGCTGTATATGATCACCTTAGTCATATCACCGTTTATTATCCCGAATGTAATGCCGTGTACCCAGCCTATGAACGGAACATATTCAAGATACGGCTTTGAAACAGCCGAGTAAAGATTTTCAAGCGTCATGCCGCTGCTGAACATATATACAGCCGTTGTTCCGAGAGCATATATCGGCAGAGCATATATGAAATATTTCAAGGGATTTGTAAGAGCAGGCTTTGCGCTGCACAGACAGAAAATAAGGAGCGTCGTCATCTGTACGATAAACAGCATTATCGCTATGCCGCCGACAAGCATTAGCGCCTGTCCGACAGTTATATCAAACATCTTTACAGCCATGCTTCCGTATGCGGAAAAGCATACAACAAGAAAAAGCGATGTTGCAAGCTGACGGCCTATACCGTATGTAAGTATCTTCTTTTCGGATATCGGCGCAACGAATATATTATTGACATCACTCATTGAAAAAAAGTTTGAGCCTGTACTCAGACCCTTTAACATTATCGGTACGCTTATAAAATACAATATCGCAAGATAAGCGCCGTACAATATCCTTTCGTCAAGCATGTCCTCGACTGCACGTTCAGTCATAAATCCCCGTATCACGGCAAAAACTATGCTCGCACCTATGAAAAGATAGACTATCAGCTTGAGCGGACTTTTCAGAGTATCTATTATCGCATTCTTTACATTTTTTCTCAGCATATAAAATACAGCGTTCATAATGTCCACACCTCCGCTATCAGCCGTTGCCGTTTTCTTTGTCCTTTTCGGTTATCGAGAAAAACAGCTCTTCAAGATTTTCTCCGCTTTTCTCGACTGCCTTTCTTTCCCTTTCAGCCTCTATCTTTCCGTTCATCATTATGAACACCCTGTCCCAGAATTCTTCAACACTGTCAAGCATGTGTGTGCTTATGATTATCGTTGTACCGCTTTTCTTCATCTCTCCAAGAAGCGCTTTCAGTTCCTTTATCGCATGAGGGTCAAGTCCGACAAAAGGCTCGTCAAAAAGCACGACCTTCGGCTCTATGAGCAATGCACAGCAGATACTTATTTTCTGCTGCATTCCCTTTGAAAGCTCCTTGCCAAGCTTATTCCTCTTATCGTAAAGCTCCATGCGCTTAATGAGCATTTCTGCTCTTTCCTGCCAGTTTTCAAGTCTGTATGCTCTTGCGATAAACTCCATATGCTCCCATACGGTGAGCAGCTCAAACGGCGCAGGTATTTCGGGAACATAACCGAGTATCTGCTTTGCTTCAAGACTCTTGTTTTTAAAGCCGTTTATCTCTATTTCGCCTTCAAAACGCAGAAGTCCTGCTATGCACTTTATAGCCGTTGACTTTCCTGCTCCGTTAGGCCCTGCAAGCACGGCTATTTCTCCGTCGTTTACCATGAATGATATATTATCGTTTGCCTTAAAACGATGATACTTTTTTGTAAGATGTGATATATTGAGCATTTTTACACCGCCGCCATCCTGTCATTTTAAACACATTATATCATAACATCACTGTATTTGTATATATTTTTTATTGGATATGCAAAAAAATCTGCCGCAAAGCTTTCCCTGCGGCAGATGATATCATTCTTCGTCCTGTTCTTCGGATTGTTCCTCAGACTGTTCCTCAGACTGTTCTTCGGATTGTTCTTCGGATGATTCCTCCGTTGAAGCAGCCGTATTCTTATAGTCATCAGGTATCTTGAAAATGCTGTCATCACTTATCTTATGGAAAATGAATGTTGTCTTTCCGAGGTCGGTCTCAAGAAGCTCTGCATAAGGCTTTCCGTCCTTGAAATAATATGTTATGTATGCCTTTGAAGCCGCATCGGATGAGTCCGAATCAGGAACAAGTA
>ONVG01000206.1 GCA_900321195.1 uncultured Eubacteriales bacterium | reverse complement strand
GGATATATATAAATATTATTTCAGGAGGATTTAATAATGAAAATAAAAATTCCTGTTATCTTTATCTCTGTACTGACACTTTTATCTATTTCAGCTTTTTCAGGCTGTGATACAGTT
The DNA here is from genome assembly GCA_900321195.1 of uncultured Eubacteriales bacterium. GTDB lineage: Bacteria > Bacillota > Clostridia > Oscillospirales > Acutalibacteraceae > UBA1213. Next base: position 2,457 of record ONVG01000206.1, on the reverse strand, counting down.
AAAAATGCAGAAAAAACCGTAAATAATGCAGTGAGCAACATTAATTCAACCATAGAAAACAATCCTGTAACATCTCTGTACAATCAGATAAATGAAAAGGAAACTCAATATGACGGAGAAAAGCTTGAAGTTGTTCTCAAAAATTTCTATGCGGGCGTTATTGCGGGAACTATAAACGAGGATACAGCAGGATATCTTGTAACAGAACCGCTCCCTGAAAAAAATTATTCTGCCGCTCAGAGAAAAAATGCCGCTAATAATCTCACAGTTCGTTCAGCTATTGAACAACAGGGCATGCAGTCACTTTATACAGACGAGTATCTTTCTAATTTTATGTACGGAAATTCAAAGATAGTCTACAAAGGCTCTGCGAATTCAAGTGAATTCAATGGTCCTATAACGCTCGATACCAAAATCGGAGATATTTTATAGCCTGTTGTTCAGCATAAACATTTATGAGCGTTGAGTTATTTTAGCGCGATATTTTAGTTTTAATATGATAAAAAGCCATGTACACATATCAATATCCATTTGTGTACATGGCTTAAATTTTAAGCGATATTTAAAGTTTTTATAAAGATAAACGCTTTGTAAACACAGCTTTATAATTTTTGATTTAAGCATGGAGGGAAACAAATGAAATTTCTTTTTGCATCTGATTCATTCAAGGGAAGTCTGACAAGCACACAGACAATAGAATTACTGACAAAAGCCGCAAAAGAGGTCTTTCCCCACTGCGAATGTATCGGAATACCTGTTGCGGACGGAGGAGAAGGTACGGTCAATGCTGTCGTTTCTGCGGCAAAAGGAAATATCGTAACAGCAGAAGTACACGACCCTTTGATGGACAAAATAAAAGCTGCCTATGGAATAACAGACGGCAATAAGGCGATTATAGAAATGTCTGCGGCATCCGGTCTGCCGCTTGTGCCTGAAAAACTTCGCAGCCCTATGAATACAACCACCTACGGCACAGGTGAGCTTATACTCGATGCTCTTTATCATGGCTGCCGTGATATTTCTGTTGCGATAGGCGGCTCGGCTACCAATGACGGCGGCATGGGATGTATGAGAGCACTCGGCGTTCGCTTTCTTAGCAAAGAAGGACAGGAGCTTTCCGGCTTTGGCAGTGAGCTGTCAAAGGTAACACATATTGATACATGCGGTCTTGACAGCAGGCTTTCCGAGTGCAGCATCACCGTTATGTGTGATGTTAAAAATCCTCTTTGCGGCATAAACGGTGCGACACGCACATTTGCAAAACAGAAGGGGGCTGATTCCGAAATTATCGAACAGCTCGAAAACGGAATGTGCAATTACCGTGATGTTATCAAAAAAGAGTTCGGCATTGACTGTGATACAATTGAGGGCGCAGGCGCTGCCGGAGGTCTTGGAGCAGCGCTGTGCGTATTTCTCGGCGGAAAAATGCAGTCTGGTATCGAAACAGTCCTGCGGCTCATTGGCTTTGACGAAAAACTGAAAGGTGCCGGACTTGTCATAACCGGAGAAGGCTGCACCGACAGTCAAAGCGTATGCGGAAAGGTCATGCAGGGTGTAGGTATGCACGCCAAAAAGTTCGGTATTCCATGTATCGGGCTGTCAGGCTCACTTGGCAACGGTGCAGAGATGCTTTTTGACTACGGTATCTCTTCTCTGCACTGCATTGTTGACAGTCCGATGAAGTTGGAATACGCTATGCTCAATGCAGAAGCACTGTATTATAATGCAGCCGTAAGAATGTTCAGAACTATAAGAGCAGGAATGGATATCAGGCGATCAGATTGAACAATATCATTCTTGGTGTTTTTAATGTGTCAAACGTTATACCGTCAGCGCATTTCAAAATACAGGTGCAGCTTTTTATGTGATAACAAACCTCTTTAATCTGTCAAACGCCTCAATTACAAGCGAATGCGGAAGCGCAAGATTCATACGAATTCCCCATTCATCATGGAAAGGCGCTCCCTGCTGCCACGCTACACCAACATCCCAACCCTTTTGGATCAATTCGTCGATCGTCAGACCCCGTTTTTTGCAGTATTCCTCACAATGAAGGAAAAGCATATATGTACCTTCGGGCTTGCTTACCTCTATTCCGTCAAATTCATTCTGAATAATATCATAAGCGTAATTGATATTCTTTGACAATACCTCGCAAAGCTCGTCTACCCATCTGTGTCCTTCGTCCTTATATGCTCCGATAAGCGCGTGCATAGACATAACATTCATTGAATTATAATGCGTCATATCCGACTGCCTGTTCATTCTGTCACGCAGGTACTTGTCATAGATAATATGATAACTTCCGATAAGTCCTGCAAGATTAAAGGTCTTGCTCGGCGCGTAAACTGCGATCGTTCTCTTTTTAGCGTCCTCGGAAATACTCTGTGTCGGTGTATGTTTGTTTCCGTTGAGCAGAATATCCGACCAAATCTCATCGGAGATAACGATACACTG
>ONVG01000225.1 GCA_900321195.1 uncultured Eubacteriales bacterium | reverse complement strand
CCTTGGCTCGCTGATATTTTTTATTTCCGCTTTTAATTCTTCTATTCTCATTCTTTTATTTTACCATTGCTTTCTAAAAAAGTAAATGCTGTTGCCCTGAAACCCCGGCAAGCTGCCGGTCCCGATTCGCGGCGGAGTGCCTCCGCAGTCGATTCGCGTTGTCGCTCGCTCCGCTCCGCTCTGATAATCATGGGAAAGTTTATTCACGCGGTTTTTAATATATTAAAAGATCACATAAACAAATTGCATCAAAAAACAGACACAGTGAAAAAACACCGTGTCTGTTTTTGGAAATGCTCAGGGAGAAAATTATTTATCATTCCTGACCGTCAAGCTTATCGGAAAGGCATTTGTCACCGTTTGAAAGCGCAGCAATACCTGTTCTTGCCATCTCGATTATACCGTATCCCGAAAGCTGTTCTATAAGCTTGTCTATCTGGTCGGGAGTACCTGACGCTCTGAATGTGAGCGAATGGTCACCTATATTTACAAGCGATGCATGATAGGATGATGTAACAGATATTATATCATTTTTGCTGTCACTGTCTGAGCTTACCTTTACGAGAAGAAGCTCCATTGCTACAGAGCTTTCTTCCGGAAGTACTTCTGCTGTCTTTACATCAACTATCTTTAACATCTGGTTTATGAACTGTTCTACCTGGTCATCATCACCGCTCATGCGGATAGTCATTCTTGAATAGCCCTCTATTCCGGCAGGGCTTACAGTAAGGCTGTCTATATTAAAGCCTCGTCTTGTAAAAAGACTCGTAACACGCAGAAGTACGCCCGGATGGTTATGTACAAGAAGGCCTATTATCTGTTTGTTCATGCTTATCACTCCATTTCCGTAATCATATCATCAACAGTTTTTCCCGGCGGTATCATCGGTAAAACATTCTCATCAGGGGATATGCAGCAGTCAATAACAACAGCCTCGCCGCTGTCAAATGCAGCCTTCAGCACGTCCGATACCTCACTGTCATTGTGTATCCTCATACCTTTTATTCCGAATGCTTCGGCAAGGGCAACAAAATCCGTTTTTCTGTGAGGGTCGGTCTGAGAAAAACGATGTCCGTAGAAAAGCTTCTGCCACTGTCTTACCATGCCGAGAACAGTATTGTTCATAACTACTATAACTATAGGAAGACCGTATGACTTGACTGTAGCAAGCTCGTTAAGATTCATGTGGAAGCTTCCGTCACCCGTAAAGAGTACGACTCTCTTTTCCGGATGTGCAACAGCCGAGCCTATAGCTGCGCCCATTCCATAGCCCATAGTGCCAAGTCCGCCGGATGTACACCAGCAGCGCGGTTTTTCAAACTTATATTCCTGTGATACCCACATCTGATGCTGTCCGACATCAGTAACGATTATATCATCATCCTTTGTAAGCTTTCTTACCTCATCGATAATATGATAAGGATGCGCATAATCATCCGATGCAGGTGTTTCACAGAGCTTGGAATTTTTTCCCCATTCCTCTACCTGTGCAGTCCATGCATCATGACGCTTTTCCTCAACAGCTTCCGTAAGTCCTGCAAGTGTATCTTTAAGGTCGCCTACAAGACTGTAGTTTATCTTTACATTCTTGTTTATCTCAGCCTTGTCTATATCAAGCTGTATGATAGTTGCTTCTTTTCCGAATTTTTCCCTGTCGCCTGCAACACGGTCGGAAAATCTTGCGCCGACAGTTATTATAAGGTCACAGTTATCCGTAGCCTTGCCTGTTTCATAACCGCCGTGCATACCGATAGTACCCGTGAAAAGTCTGTGAGATGACGGGAATCCGCCAAGTCCCATTATAGATGTTGCAACAGGACAATCTATCTTTTCGGCAAAAGCCAAAAGCTCCTTTTCGGCATCTGCGCTTACAACGCCGCCGCCCATATAGATAAGCGGACGCTCACAGCTATTTATAGCCTTTGCAGCCGCCTCAAAATCGGCCTTGCATGAAACAAGAGGATTTTTTATATCAGAGGGCTTTTCGGGCGTGAACTCGCAAACAGCGCTTGTTACATCCTTTGGTATATCGATAAGCACAGGACCCTTTCTGCCAGACATAGCTATCCTGAAAGCCTTACGGATAACGTTTGCAAGATCCTCTACATTCTTTACTATGAAATTATGCTTTGTAACGGGAAGAGTTATACCTGTTATATCCACCTCCTGAAAG
>ONVG01000207.1 GCA_900321195.1 uncultured Eubacteriales bacterium | reverse complement strand
CTTTATGAGCTTTTCATAAACGTCACGTCCTACAAGACTGAGTGCCTGTTCTTCAAGGTTCTTTGGCTCTTTAAGGTCAAGCTCTGCTATCTGGTCGGCAATTATCTTCTTTGCCTCGGCAGGTGTCTTTATATTCCAAAGACGGCTGAATGTGTTCATATTGAACGGCAGATTATAAAGCTCGTCCTTATATACCGCAACAGGTGAATTGATATAGTTATTGAATTCTGCAAACCGATTTATATATTCCCATACCTTCTTGTCATTAGTATGGAAAATATGAGCACCGTACTTATGTACATTGATGTCCTCAATTTTCTCACAATAGATATTACCTGCCACATGCTCTCTCTTATCGATAACAAGTACTTTCTTACCGCGCTTGTTTGCCTCGTAAGCAAATATAGAACCAAAAAGACCTGCGCCAACAACAAGATAATCGTACATTTCAAATCAACCTCTCTTATAATTTTATTTTACGGATAATACCTCTCCTTATCGAGCCGGGCGGAAACAACAGATACATTTTTCTGTTAAATGAAAAATTCTTTGCCGTTGCACCATTCACACATGCAAAATGCGCTCTCGGCGCTTCCGCACAGGGTATATCCGTATTATTTATTATGTAAGTCATATATACGCCGAAAAGCCTTTCCGCAAGCTTCCCCTGCTCACGAGGATAAAAAAGTTCCTTCGGCTTTATGACTTCATATTCAGATAATATGCCGAACAGCCATTCACTGTATTTATCAAACATTTCTCTGTCCGACAAAAACATATTGCAGAAATATGAATACTTCTGAGAAAAATATTCCTCTGCGCTTTCACTGTATGACGGGTATTTTTCGGATATTATCCTTTTCAGCAGACCTATATCGTCAAATTCCCGTCTGTCGTATTTATTGTAGTAGCTTTCTATGCTCTGATATATATTCTCCCTTAACGGAGCTATTATCCTGAACTTATCCGAAATACAGCTCACAGAATCTCTGTCTGCGCCGATAAGCTTCAGTGTTTTTTCATCCGGAGTATCAAATATCCTGTAGGGTCTGTCCCTGCACGGCTTTTTGCCGCGCTTTATAGGATATATCCTTGTAAGGTCAAAGTATCTTCTCTGGTGCATAAGACCGCCGAAATCGAATTTTTCATTCTTCCATGCATAGTACTGAACAGTAAGCTCACAGTACTGCGGATTTCTTGAAGATATATTCTCTCCGACATCATCCCTCAGCGGCAAAAGCTTATCATTCCTCTCATAAAGCGCCGCGCCTGCCGAAACCGGAAATATACTGTCTCCATAATTTTCCGCACTGTCCTTAAAAACACTTACAAACACCTTGATATCCTTCAAGCAAAACACCTCAGACTGCCTGACGGCTACTGTTTTACAAGAGTAAGACGCTTATCTGTCGTACCTGTAAGTACGCCGTCATTATATTTGAATTTTTCTTTCTGTCCGTCAAGTATGATATTCACAACGTCTCCGCTCGACTCCCATTTGCCTTCCATTTCTTCACTCATAAACACAGTCTTTGCAGTTCCGTCTGCATTAAGAGTTATCACGACATCATCATACATGACATTCAGTGCAGCATCGTCTTCTTCTGTCAATGAAAGTCCTTCCTTTGAGTAAGCGGCTTTCCAGTCGCCTGCATACTGAGCATCTGTATGTCCCTGAAATTCAAAAGAGACCTCTGCGCTATGCTCATGCTTTTCAGCACTTTCTTTGCTTTCTTCGCTTTCAAGCGGTTCTGCATCCTTTTTAAACACAATATCCTGACTGCCCATATTTAAGGTCAAGGTTCTATTTGAATATGTAAACTCGGAAACAGTACCCGAATTTTTTTCTTTTAACGATATTTTATTTCCCGATACCGTCCAGGTTCCCTCGGCGCTGTCCGTACTCTCGTCAGAAAAAAATTTTGCGCTGCCGTCCTTGTAAAGTTCAAGCGACATTGTGTATTTTTCGCCCCTGCTGTCATAGCTATAAGACCACTTGCCTGCGGCAGTAGACTTACTGACAGAACCGTCTTGTGTACTACCATTCATAATAGAAAATACATCTCCCGACAGCTGACTGTATTTTGAAGTACTGCTTTCCGTACTGCTGCCGCTTTTTTCACTGCTTTTTTTGCCGGAGCAGCCCGAAACGCAAGCCATCAAAGCTGCCGCCATAATAACAGTCATTATTTTAACAATATGCTTTTTCAATTTTCCCTCCGTATTATGCGAAATATTTATCGCGCCGAGTTCCGAAACTACAAACCATTTATTCAATTCTTCATATTTTAATAATACAATAAGCCACCTATAAAGTCAAGCACGGCAACGCGGCGGAGTGCCTCCGCAGTCAATTCGCGTTGTCGCTCACTCCGTTCCGCTCTGATTGCAGACCGTAACTTTATTCACGCGAAACAAGCTATATATTCTGATAATCATGGGAAAGTTTATTCACGCCAACGGCGGAGTGCCTCCGCTGTCAATTCGCGTTGTCGCTCGCTGCGCTCCGCTCTGATTGCAGACCGTAACTTTATTCACGCGAAACAAGCTATATATTCT
>ONVG01000208.1 GCA_900321195.1 uncultured Eubacteriales bacterium | reverse complement strand
CTTATAAATAAATGTTAGTGTTTCTCAAAATTTAGGTTTATTTGCTCGATTTAAGCAATGTATTAAGTCACATTAATTGCAATTTACTTTGAAAAAAATGAAATTTCATACCAAGTTGAAAAAATGTTCATAAAAAATTAACTCGTTCAAAAACCCTGGACATAAAGTATATGGTGTGGTATAATTCTTATATCACCTATTTAACAGATAGATGATAAAATATTAGGGAAGTGATATTATGGAGAGAAGAAAAAATCGAGAACATCTTAAAAATCTTGTGCTTGCAGCTATTTTCGGAGCTATGGTATATGTTCTGACGGCATTTTTGAAGGTGCCTACACATCAGGGATATATACATATCGGCGACGGAATTATTTTTCTTGCTGCTGCAATATTGCCGCTTCCTTATGCGGCAGCGGCCGGCGCAACAGGCGCAGGTCTTTCCGATTATCTTTCGGGTTATCCTATGTGGGTGGTTCCGACTATGATAATAAAAGCTCTTACCGTTCTGCTCTTTACAAGCAAACGAAACAATATCATAAATCAGAGAAATATAATTGCTCTGATACCTTCAGCAGCTTTATGCTGCGGCGGTTATTACATTGTTTCGGCGCTTCTTTACGGCAGCTTCGTGACAGCTCTTGCCGATGTTCCTACAAATCTTTTGCAGAGTGCGGCGAGCGGAGCTTTGTTTATATTTTTAGGTCTTTCTCTTGATAAGGCTTCTTTTAAAAAGCGCTTTATGCCGCTCAGGTCAAAATAATAGTTCAGCCGGTATGATGATCCTTATGGATATTTCTGCCGGCTTTTTGTTTTTAAAAAATTTAAAAATTAAAAATCAGCATAAGAGAGTATAATAGAGATTATATGCGAATATAAGAGATTGAATATGTGTAAATTAAAAAAATCAAAAAAACGCTTGACACGGTGAATAAACTGTGGTATCATCTTATCTGTTACTTGAAGTGTGCATAAAATGCATGCATATCAAAAATAAAATGAATCATTCAGGAGGAAAAAGCTATGTCAACTTATATGGCAAAAGCAGGCGAAGTTGAACGTAAATGGTACGTTGTTGACGCAACAGACAAGCCCCTCGGCCGTCTTGCTGTTCAGGTCGCAGATCTTCTTCGCGGTAAGAATAAACCTACATTCACTCCTCATGTTGACTGCGGTGACTTCGTTATCGTAACAAACGTTGAGAAGGCTGTTCTTACAGGCAAAAAGGCAGAACAGAAGTTCTATTATCATCACACAGGCTATATCGGCCACATGAAATCAGTAAGATATGACGAGCTCATGGAAAAGAAGCCTGAGCTGGCTCTTGAGCTTGCTGTTAAGGGCATGATACCCGATAATACTATCGGCAGAAAGGCTCTTACAAGACTTCATGTATATCAGGGCAGCGAGCACAAGCATCAGGCTCAGCAGCCTATCGTTTTAGAGTAATAAGGGAGGAGGCAATATATTATGTACGATAAGACACCATATTTTTACGGCACAGGCAGAAGAAAAAGCTCTGTTGCAAGAGTAAGACTTTATAAGGGTACCGGTAAGGTAACGATCAATGACAGAGATATCGATGATTATTTCGGCCTTGAAACTCTTAAGCTCATCGTTCGTCAGCCCCTCGTTCTTACTGCTACAGATGCTCAGTTTGACGTTGTATGCAGAGTTGCAGGCGGCGGCGTTACAGGTCAGGCTGGTGCTATCCGTCACGGTATTTCCCGTGCGCTTCTCCAGTATGATACAGAGAACCTTCGTCCCAAGCTCAAGAAGGCAGGCTTCCTCACTCGTGACCCTCGTATGAAGGAGAGAAAGAAGTACGGTCTCAAAGCAGCAAGACGTGCTCCTCAGTTCTCAAAGAGATAATCAGAGCCTTTTGGCGGTTATCAGAAATACAGTGTTTATGCGGGTTTTGTCGTTCTGGGTTTCACTGGAATGCGGTGGTTTCAGGACGGTAACTAACACGTAACTAACAGGTAACTAACAAAGATTTAAGGCATTTGCCCTTGCGGTGAATGCCTTATTTATTAACCTGTTGTATTTTTAATTAAGATATTTTATAATGAGGCTATAAGCTCGTTTTGTGTATATGGAGTGTCTAAATGCGTTATTTAGGAAATAAAGAATCGATAGTATCAGAAATATACTCGTTATTATCTGATAAGGGACTGATCAATAAAGAATTGTCTTTCTTTGATGCTTTTTGCGGATCAGGTTCTGTTGCTAATTATTTTAAGGAGTACTATAATAATATAATAATCAATGACAATCTGACCTGGTCTGTTGTATACACAGGTGGCAGATTACGTTCTCAGCACTGTTCATTTTCAAGATTAGGCTTCGACCCAATTGAGTATTTTAATAACACTAATGATGTTGCTCACGGGTTTATTTATAAAAACTATTCGCCTGCTGAATCATCAAGAATGTATTTTACGCCTGAAAATGCCGAGAGGATTGATTTTTTTCGTTCAAAGATAGAAGAGTGGAAA
>ONVG01000209.1 GCA_900321195.1 uncultured Eubacteriales bacterium | reverse complement strand
AACACCTTAATAAATACTCCCTGCAATATACTCCTTACCTTCAAAAGACCTCTCAATACGGTTTCCTCGTATTTCGGAGGCGGAGTTTGTCCGTCATGCAGAACAGAATCATCTCCCGAAGAATCACGATGCAGCCTCTGCGGCTCTATACTTAACTTCAATACAAACGGCTGGGAGCTTATCGGCTTTGAGGAAATCAGCTGACAATATTTTTATTTCTGACAGTCCTTTTTGTTTCCCTGAATAAATTTCATCATAAAAATTGCACATAATATCAATGATATGTAAAGATTATTTATACCAATGCTGTTTTCAAATTTATTGAAAACAGCATTGAATTATGTTATTATTTTATAAAGAAATTTAAGCTGCTAAAGCGGCAAAAGGAATAAAAAGGGGCGCTGATCATGTGCGGTTTATGTGGTTTTACAGGAAGTGTGTCCGACAGGGACAAGGTTCTCGAAAATATGACAGATGTCATTACTCACAGAGGGCCCGACAGTGTTGGCTATTATAAAGATGACGGTATCTCGATGGGTTTCCGCCGTCTTAGCATAATAGACCTTGACAACGGTCACCAGCCTATATACAACGAGGATAAAAGCCTTGTTCTTATGTTCAACGGCGAAATATACAACTATCGTGAGCTGAGAGAAGAGCTTATTGGTCTCGGTCACAGCTTCTATACAAAAACAGACTCCGAAGTCCTTATCCATGCTTTTGAAGAATGGAAAGAAAAAATGCTTATGAAGCTCAGAGGTATGTTCGGCTTTGCCGTATATAATAAAAATGACGGCTCTGTTTTTATAGCAAGAGATTTTTTCGGCATCAAGCCTATGCATTATGCAGTTATCGACGGTCAGCTCGTATACGGCTCTGAGATAAAAAGCATACTACAGTTCCCGGGATATAAGAAAAAATTCAACTACAGGGCTCTTGACAACTATCTTTCATTCCAGTATGTTGTTCCGCCTGAGACCTTCTTCGAGGGTATATACTGCCTTCTCCCCGGTCATTTCATGTGGTACCGTGACGGAAAGGTGACTGCAACAAGATATTTCGAGGCTACATTTGAGCCTGACAATAAGCTCACCATAGATGAGGCTGTTGACAAAATAGAGGCGGCTTTCGAGGACTCTGTAAACACTCATAAGATAAGTGACGTCGAGGTAGGCTGTTTTCTCTCGAGCGGAGTTGATTCAAGCTATGTTTCCACCTACTTTGCAGATCAGAAGACATTTACTGTCGGCTTTGATTTCGGTGAACACTACAATGAGATAAGCTGGGCTGAAAATCTCTCAAAGGAGATAGGCGTTGAACATCACACACATCTTATCGGCTCGGAAGAATTCTGGGAAGCTGTTCCAAAGGTACAGTACCACATGGATCAGCCGCTTGCAGACCCGTCATGTATAGCTTTGTACTTTGTTTCAAAGCTTGCAAGCCAGTATGTAAAGGTCGTGCTTTCAGGAGAGGGCGCTGATGAGCTTTTCGGCGGATATACAATTTACAACGAACCTCATGTTTTCAAAACATATCAGAGGATAATCCCTGAAAAGCTAAGATATGCTCTTGCAAGAAAGGCTAAGAAATGGCCGCATATAAAGGGCAGAGGATATATTCTCAGAGGAGCGCGCAAAACAGAGGATAAATTCATCGGCAATGCATTCATGTATGATGATGAAGAAAAAAGGAGCATACTCAAAGACCCCTCTATAGTTACACGCCCGCAGGAGCTTTGCAAAAAATACTATGACAGAGTAAAGAGCTATGATGACGTAACTAAAATGCAGTATCTTGACATAAATCTCTGGATGGTCGGAGACATACTTCTCAAAGCAGACAGAATGAGCATGGCGAATTCTCTTGAGCTGAGAGTACCATTCCTTGACAGAAAGGTATTCGAGGTTGCAAGAACTATACCGACAAAATACCGCATAGCTCACGGCACAACAAAATATGCAATGCGTCAGGCTGCGCTGAGACATCTGCCGAAGGCTACTGCTCAGAAAGAAAAGTTAGGCTTCCCTGTTCCGACAAGAGTATGGCTGAGAGATAAGAAATATTATGATGTTGTAAAGAAAATGTTCACATCTGAAACTGCGGAGAAATTCTTCAATACTGAGCTTATTGTTTCATATCTTGACGAGCATTTCACAGGCAAGGATGACAACAGCCGAAAGATATGGACTATATATGTTTTCCTTGTATGGTACAGCATCTACTTTGCTGAAAATTAATGCTCACATCACATTAAAACAGCCGCGGCGGAGTGCCTCCGCTGTCGATTACGTTCACGCGCGGCGGAGTGTCTCCGGTGTCGATTACGTTTTCGCGCGGTAAAGCGCGCTTACTTTATATTAATTTCTACTGCCTATGCACGCACATCCGGTGCGGCGGCGCACGGCGCCGGTTTCCTACGTCCGCCGACACGCCCCTTACGGTGCGCTTTACGGCTATTGTATCAAAACTTACAAGTTCTTTTTTCTATCAAGCTTTGCCGCACCTAATGCAAAGTTTATGCTGCGCCGCGTGAATAAACTTCCTCATGATTATCAGAGCGGAACGGAGTGAGCGACAACGCGAATCGGCACCGGCAGCTTGCCGGCGGTGCGCTTTACGGCTATTGTATCAAAATTTACAAGTTCTTTTTTCTATCAAGCTTTTCCGCACCTAATATATAGCTTGTTTCGCGTGGATAAAATGTTTGGTCTGCAATCAGAGCGGAGCGCAGCGAGCGACAACGCGAATCGGCACCGGCAGCTTGCCGGCGGAGTGAAAATAAACACGGAAATCAATTTTCAAAAATCATCAACAGCGAAATGGTTATTTTAACGCCTATTACAATCAATAATCATTTCAATAATGCAAATTATGTGACTA
>ONVG01000210.1 GCA_900321195.1 uncultured Eubacteriales bacterium | reverse complement strand
TTTTTGCTGTGTTATTTCCTGCATTGTCTTTACCGAGCTGCAAATGAGCTTTTTCGGCTCATTTGCACGGTCGGAAACGGCTGCCTGTATAAGCCTTATGTTTCCCTCTCCCAAGATATTCCCGTATTTTGAAAGAGTCTGAGGAAATATCGCCATTTTGACAGAACCGTTTTTATCCTCTATTTCCGCATAAGCCATAGACTCTCTTTTGTTTGTTGAAACGATATCAAGATTGTTTATGAAAGCTATCAGCGTTACGCTTTTTCCGTCCGGATATTTCGAGCCGTCATCAAATATTATGTCCTTTATACTGTCAGGCGAGACCTTTTTGATGATATCTTCATATTCATCAAGCGGATGTCCTGAAAAATACAGTCCCGATGACTGCTTTTCCATTTCAAGAAGCTCACACAGCTTTTCTTCATCCATATCGGGCAGCTTGAAGCTGTCATTTTCATTTTCGGAGAAGGTGTCGAAAAGGTCGAGCTGTCCGCTCTTTTCTCTTTCAAGATTTGAGTCTATGTGTTCAAGAACAGTGTTCATCGCGCTTAACATCTGTGAACGGTGAGCGTCAAGACCGTCAAGAGCGCCGCATCTTATGATAGTTTCAAGAGAACGGCTCGTAAGCTCATGCTCTCTCATTCTTTTGCAGAAATCATAATATGAAGTGTAAGCGCCGTTTTTGCGTTCTTCTATGATGCTTGAGGAAATATTTTTAGGCATGCCCTTTATTGCCGAAAGACCGTATCTTATGCATTTGTTTTCGACCGTGAAATTCAGTCCGCTTTTGTTTACGCTTGGTGACAGAAGTCTTATCCCGAAGCGTGAGCATTCGGAGGCATACAGCGCTATTTTAGAGAGATCATCTGAAACGCTCGAAAGCAAAGCCTTGAAGAACTGAGCCGGATAATTGCATTTGAGATAAGCAGTCTGATATGAAAGAACAGCATAGCATACGGCATGCGATTTGTTGAAAGCATATGAAGCAAAGCTCTCCATTTCGGTGAATATCTTTAAGGCGATATCCTGCGGTATTCCGCTGCTCATACAGCCGCTTATGAATATGCTTTTTTCTTTATCCATAACATCCTTTTCTTTTTTTGACATAGCGCGTCTTACTATGTCGGCGCGTCCGAGAGAATATCCTGCAAGCTTACGGAATATCTGCATTACCTGTTCCTGATAGACTATACAGCCGTATGTAACTTCAAGTATCGGTTTGAGCATTGGGTGGAGATAGGCTATTTTGTCGGGATGCCGTCTGTTTTCTATGTACTTGTCTATAGAGTTCATAGGACCGGGACGGTACAGAGCAAGCACTGCCGTGATATCCTCTATGTTCTGCGGTCTGAGCTTTTTAAGCACTCTTTTTATTCCTGCCGATTCAAGCTGGAACACTCCCTCTGTATCGCCTCTTGAAAGAAGCTCAAATACTTTTCTGTCGTTTTCGGGTATGTTTCTTATTGAAAAGTCAGGCTGGTATTTTTTTATTTCGGTTTCGGCATTATTTATTATAGTAAGATTTCTAAGACCGAGAAAGTCCATTTTCAGAAGTCCTAACTTTTCAAGCTCGGTCATTGTATATTGTGTGACTATAACATCATCATTTTTTGATATCGGGACATATTCGCAAACAGGTGAGTCTGTTATAACTATACCTGCGGCGTGTGTCATTTCGTGACGCGGAAGTCCTTCAATACGCTTGGCTGTATCAAGAAGCTTTTGTATGGCGGAATATTCATCATACATCTTTCGGAGTTCGCCGGAGCGCTCAAGAGCCTTTGATATAGTGATATCAAGCTCTGAGGGGATAAGCCTTGCTATCCTGTCACATGTCTGTAAGGGTATATCGAGTACGCGCCCTATGTCACGGACAGCGGCTTTTGCGGCAAGTGTGCCGAAGGAGATTATCTGCGCCACATTTTCATTTCCGTATTTTTCTCTTACATATTTTATTACTTCCTGCCGTCTTTCCTTGCAGAAGTCTATATCAAGGTCGGGCATGCTCACTCTTTCGGGATTGAGAAATCTTTCAAAGATAAGACCGTATTTTATCGGGTCGATACCTGTTATATCCATGCAGTAAGCCGCAAGACTTCCTGCTCCGGAGCCTCTGCCGGGGCCTACGGGTATTCCCTGACTTCTTGCGTAATTTATATAGTCGCTCACTATAAGAAAATAGTCTGTAAATCCCATTTCCTTGATTGTCTTTATCTCATATTCGAGCCTGTCGGTTATTGAGCTGTCAGGCTTGTCGCCGTATTTATCATAAAGTCCCTTATAGCATTTGTCACGGAAGTATTCAAAGTGGTCGGTGCTTTCGGGCAGCTCAAATTTCGGGAGCTTAGGAACGCCGAATTCTATCTCTGCATTACATCTTTCTGCAATAGCCGCTGTATTTTCTATAGCTTCGGGAGTATCGGGGAAAAGCTTCCTCATCTCA
>ONVG01000215.1 GCA_900321195.1 uncultured Eubacteriales bacterium | reverse complement strand
TTTGAAACGGGATTTTTCGTCCTCAATATGACGGATAAACGGAAGCTGAAATATACCCTTATAATGCCTAAACGGGCAAGAGCAGGCATGCTCAGTACACTGATAACTATTGGCATACTTGTCTGTGCTTTTGTTCCTGCGGTGATGATAGAGCAGTTAAATCAGGAATCGATGTTCCGCTCTGTATATCATGCGGACGGATTTATTCAGGATATTATAGCAAAATTTACAGGCGGCGCTCTCGGCGATGTTTCAGGCGGCAAGATAAACAGGGGAAACCTATATCAGTCAGGTCAGACAATGCTTGAAGTAAAGAGTGACTTTATACCTGATGACAGGATATATCTGCATGATTTCAGAGGCAGTGATTACTATGACAGTGAATGGGAGTCTGCTTTCCATGTAATAAACTATCAGTACGATACCTACAGCATGACTGTATATCAGGAGCCTTTTATTAACAAGTTATCGGCAGACTGCTATAAAAACATGCAGCAGTTTGAAAAGGACAGCAACTCTTACGATTCGGCTTCCCAGTACTACAATTATATGGCGCTGACGACATTTACATCTGACCCTATATCCGAAATGTATTTTATGCTTTCAAAAGATACGGTCGTAAACAAAGAAAGCTATTATGTGCTTGGGCTTGATTACGGACCGCCTATTTCCGGAAATGAAGGCGAGGAGTTTCTTATAAATCCCTCAGCATCTGAAGTATCAATAAAGCATGTCAGTCAGTACTATGATTCGCTTTATATCCCGTACTATTCATCCAAGAGCAAGGGAAGGATATGGGAAGGACATGATGTAAAACGTGATGTCGGCTATAAAAACGAGGTGCTTAACTGGTATGATATAAGTATGCTTAACAGGTGGGATGAGCATAAATTCTATGAGAGCTTTACCGATGCATATATTTCAAAGATACAGGAGGAATATACAAGATACCCGAATGATGTGCTTTCGAGACTTGAGGAATACTGCCGTGCAACGCCGCTGACAGACCTCAGTGAGATAACGACATATATTCTTGTAACGCTTCAGAACAAAGCAAAATACACTACAACACCCGGTTCTGTACCATACAATAAGGATACCATAGATTATTTCCTTTTTGAGAACGGACAGGGCTACTGTGTACATTTTGCTTCAACAGCGGCGCTGATGTACAGGATGTACGGCATACCGGCGAGATATGTTTCCGGCTATGTTCTTGAACCTCAGCTTTTTGAGCCGTCAGATACCGAAACAGGAGTTTACAACGCAGAAGTTTCGGATTACTATGCACATGCATGGGTAGAGATATTCCTTAAAGATTACGGCTGGGTCCCTGTTGAGGTAACGCCTACAGATACGGGACGTATGATAACTCAATATCCCGGCTATACATCAAGCACTATGTATCAGATAATGCATGAGCATGGCTGGAGTTTCCGTGATGACAACAGCAATGATGTTGTCGGAAACGGCGGCGGAGGAGGTACATCCATAGGAAAGGCTGTAGGCGGTGCGTTTATAGCTGTTCCGATACTTGCTGTCTTGGTATTGGCGGCATATATTATTGTCAGAAAGCTTTATATAAAGTCAAAGCTTGTAAATATGGACTGCCGCAGGCTTTTCCACATGATAATGAAGGGAATACATTTTGCAAAGCTTTTGAAAACAATGAACGGTTCGGAGAAGGACTTCACCGAAAAGCTGAGCGAGCATATAACATCGCTGAGCAAAGAAGAGCTTGACAGGATGATAGAGGCTGTTCAGGCCGAAAACTATGCAAATGAGCCTGTGACGGAAGAGGAACGCGGACATGTTGAATACTGTTTGAGAAAGCTGTACCCTGAGCTGTATTCTATGATAAGTCTGCCGAAAAAGCCGTTATTCCTTTTAGTTTCGCCTGTGCCGCTGAAAAGCGGAAACAACGAAAGTGAAGAAAGCGGATAAATAATAATTATCTGTACGGTGAGCCGGAAAGACTCACCGTACAGATAATAAAAATATTTGAATTTATACTTGCATTTCGCTTTTGGATATGTTATAATAATCAAGCGTTCCGGATACGGGACATTTATTTGGAGAGTTGTCCGAGCTGGCCGAAGGAGCACGATTGGAAATCACTCTCCGTAGCGGTGAGAAGCCGCAGACGATTCGCGTTCGACTATTGTCGGGCGCGATATTTTTTTGTCAAAGTCAGCAAATTCAGAAAAGGCTTTTCCTGAGCAAACTGCATGATAAAATTGATTTTTGTGTGAACATGTTTTTATAAATTGACATATAAAATTATATGTACTATAATTGTTTATAAGCTAAAAACACTAAACTGAGGGGTGGTCTGAATGGTCAAAACACTTGCAAAATGTATCAGGGAATACAAGGTCGCTTCAATAATTACGCCTATATTTATGATATTTGAGGTAATTCTTGAAGTGCTTATCCCCTATTTCATGGCATCACTTATCGACAACGGAATAGATAAGGGTGATATGAACTACATAATCAAATTGGGGCTTGTACTTGCGGTAACAGCGCTCGCATCTCTGACATTCGCCGCATTTGCGGCAAAATACGGCGCTATAGCGTCGGCAGGCTTCGCAAAAAATCTGAGGCACGATATGTATTACAAAATACAGTGCTTTTCATTTGCGAATATCGATAAGTTCTCATCGGCAAGCCTTGTAACAAGAATGACAACGGACGTTACAAACATACAGAATTCATATCAGATGATACTGCGAATGGCTTTCCGCGCGCCGTGTATGATGATATTCGCTATGGTAATGTCATTCAATGTGAATGCAAGGCTTTCATGGATATTCGTTATCTTTATACCTGTTATCGCGTTTGCGCTTTTCCTGATAATCCGCTTTGCACATCCTGTATTTACAAGGGTATTCAAGAAGTATGACAAGCTCAATAATGTAGTACAGGAAAATCTTCACGGAATAAGAGTAGTAAAATCCTTTGTGCGTGAGGAACACGAAAAGGAAAAGTTCAATAAAATGTCGGGCGAGATATACAGTGATTTCTCGAAGGCAGAAAAGATAATCGCTTTCAATATGCCCGTTATGCAGATATGCATTTATTCATGCATACTTCTCATATCATGGTTCTCCGCAAGACTTATAGTCGCAGGTGATATGACGACAGGCGAGCTTACAAGCATGATGACATATATAATGCAGATACTTATGAGCCTTATGTTCCTGTCTATAGTTTTCGTGTTGATAACACTTTCAAGAGCGTCAGGCGAAAGAATTGCCGAGATACTCAATGAGGAAAGCACGATAACCGACCCTGAATCACCTGTAACGGAAATAAAGGACGGAAGTATAGTTTTCGACCATGTTAATTTCAGTTATGCGGGCGATAAGGACAAGCTTTGTCTTAAAGACGCCGATCTGAAAATAAATTCAGGCGAAACAGTCGGTATAATCGGTGGCACAGGTTCATCAAAATCAACTCTCGTACAGCTGATACCAAGACTTTATGACGTTACCGAGGGACGTGTTCTCGTAGGCGGCGTTGATGTAAGAGAATATGAGATAAAGGCTCTCAGAGACAGTGTTGCAATGGTACTCCAAAAGAATGTGCTGTTTTCGGGAACTATAAAGGAAAATCTCAGATGGGGCGACCCTGATGCATCGGATGAGGATATCGTGCGTGTATGCAGGCTTGCATGCGCTGATGAGTTTATCGAAAAAATGCCGGATAAATATGATACCTACATAGAACAGGGCGGCACAAACGTATCGGGCGGTCAGCGTCAGAGACTTTGTATAGCAAGAGCGCTGCTTAAAAAGCCGAAAATACTCATACTTGATGACTCGACAAGCGCAGTTGATACAAAGACCGATTCACTCATACGCAAGGCGTTTTCTGAAATGATACCCGATACCACAAAGATAATCATAGCTCAGAGAATATCCTCTGTTCAGGACGCCGATAAGATAATCGTCCTTAACAACGGTGAGATAGATGCTGTCGGCAGCCATGAAAAGCTTCTCAAGGAAAACAAGATATATCAGGAGGTCTACTACTCTCAGCAGAAGGGAAGTGCAGATAATGAATAGAGCAGGAAAAATGCCAAAGGGCTTTGATACGAAAAAAATGCCGAAGGATATCGACCCAAAGAAAATGCCGCCTATGGCAATGGGTGATCCCGTTAAAACTATAAAGCGCCTCCTTAAATACTTCGGCGCATACAAGGGCAGATTTATTGTCGTGCTTTTATGCATAATATTCAGTGCGGCGGCAGGCGTTGCAAGCTCTCTTTTCATACAGATACTTATCGACAACTATATCACGCCCCTTCTTGTTGCCGACAAAAAGGATTTCAGCGGTCTGCTTAGCTATAGCAACTCTTATATACAACAGGCTGATGGTAACTATATCTCAGGGCATACAGAAAAAAATAAGAGATGAAATGTTTGCAAACATGCAGACTCTCCCGATAAAATATTTTGATACCCATACTCACGGCGACCTTATGAGCCGCTATACAAACGACACCGATACATTAAGACAAATGCTTTCGATGAGCGTACCGCAGATGTTCTCATCAACGATGACTATAATAGCCGTATTCTTTGCAATGGTCGCGCTCAATATATGGCTTACACTTTTTGTTCTGCTGTTCACAGGTCTTATGATGTTCGTTACGAAGAAGATAGCAGGACGCAGTGCCGTACATTTCATAAACCAGCAGAAAGAGATAGGCGACATGAACGGCTATATCGAGGAAATGATAAACGATGCAAATACTTATGCAAATATCCTTATGCCGATAATGAATAACCTCGGAAATATACAGTATGTACTTATAGCCATTGTTGGCGGTATGCTTGCGATATTCGGCGTAAGCACCGTATCGCTTGGCGTAATAGCCTCATTCTTACAGCTTTCAAAGAATTTCACACGTCCTATGAGCGAGGTATCAAACCAGCTGAACGCCGTAATAATGGCGCTTGCAGGCGCAGGACGCATATTTGAGCTTATGGACGAGGAAGGCGAAAAGGACAACGGTTATGTAACGCTTGTAAACGCTAAGTATGACAAGGACGGAAATATAACCGAAACAGACGAGTGTACAGAGATGTGGGCATGGAGACATCCTCACGGTGACGGCACAGTAACATACACAAAGCTTTGCGGCGATGTTGTACTTGATAATGTCGATTTCGGATATGTTCCTGAAAAGCTTGTACTCCATAATGTAACTCTCCACGCACAGCCGGGTGAAAAGTTTGCATTTGTCGGCTCGACAGGTGCAGGCAAAACGACTATAACAAATCTTATAAACCGCTTCTATGATATAGACGACGGAAAGATAAGATATGACGGAATAAACATAAACAAGATAAAGAAGTCTGAGCTTCGCCGCTCACTCGGCATAGTTTTGCAGGACGTACACTTGTTTACGGGAACTGTCATGGAGAACATACGCTACGGAAAGCTTGACGCGACCGATGAAGAATGCATAGCTGCCGCAAAGCTTGCAAATGCAGACGGCTTCATATCAAGACTTCCTGACGGCTATGATACATTCATAACGGGTGACGGCGGACAGCTCTCACAGGGGCAGTGTCAGCTCATATCCATAGCAAGAGCGGCAGTTGCCGACCCGCCGGTAATGATACTTGATGAAGCTACATCAAGCATAGATACCCGAACAGAAGCGCTCGTACAAAAGGGCATGGACGGACTTATGTACGGCAGGACGGTATTCGTCATAGCGCACAGACTTTCTACTGTACAGAATTCGGACGAGATAATGGTGCTTGAACAGGGACGCATAATCGAACAGGGCGACCACAAATCACTCATAGCACAAAAAGGAAAGTATTATGCGCTTTACACAGGCGCATTTGAAATGTCATAAACACGAAAAGCTCCCTCGGATTTCGAGGGAGCTTTTCGCTTGCACTATTCATGATTTTATTTTAGTCTGATAACCAAAGTCTTGATTTTAACAGTCTTGTACCGGTTTATATCAGCTTATTTTCGAGCCGGGCTCTACACCGTCAAGGAAAATGACCTTTACATCCTCACCGCTTACGGCAGCAAGTATCATTCCGTTGCTTTCAACTCCGCAAAGTACGGCTGGTTTCAGATTAGCTACAAGTACTACTGTCTTTCCGATGAGTTCTTCGGGCTTGTAATACTTTGCAATGCCGCTGGCTACAGTCCTTTCTTCGTAACCGTCATCAAGAGTAAGTTTCAGGAGTTTCTTTGCCTTCTTGACAGGCTCACATGCAAGTATCTTTGCTGCGCGGAGCTCTACCTTGGCAAAGTCCTCTATGCCTATCATCGCAAGACCCTCGGGCTTTTCGGCGGGCTTTTTCTCCTCTGCCTTTTCCGCAGGCTTCTCCTTGATGTTGCTGCCTATGAGCTTGTTCAGCTCCTCTATCTCCTTTTC
>ONVG01000219.1 GCA_900321195.1 uncultured Eubacteriales bacterium | reverse complement strand
CGCTTATAATGGCGCTGATGTATCTGCTTATCTGAACATCTGCATAATTATGGCTTTACCTGACTTGTCCGTCACCCTCGATTATGAATTTGACGGAGGTAAGCTCATTAAGTCCCATAGGTCCTCTTGTGTGGAGCTTCTGTGTGGAGATGCCTATTTCCGCACCGAGTCCGAACATTCCGCCGTCGGTAAAGCGTGTTGAAACATTGACGTAAACAGCGGCGGAGTCTACTGTTGAAGTAAATATTTTAGCGTTTTTGAAGTCCTTTGTAACTATACATTCACTGTGACCTGTGGAGTATTTTGCTATATGCGCCATAGCCTCATCTATTGATGAAACGACCTTTACAGCAAGTATATAGTCGCCGTATTCTGTTTCCCAGTCGCTTTCATCAGCAGGCTTTACGCTGTCACCGAGTATAGCCCTTGTTTTTTCACAGCCTCTCAGCTCGACATTCTTTTCATCAAGTCTTGCCTTTATTACCGGCAAAGCCTTTTCTGCTATATTTTCATGTACAAGGATAGTTTCTATTGCATTGCATACGGAAGGACGTGAAGTCTTTGCATTGTATATGATATTTGCAGCCATGTCTATATCTGCGCTTTCGTCAACGAATACATGACAGTTTCCTGCGCCTGTTTCTATAACGGGGACTTTAGCGTTTTCTACAACGGCTCTTATAAGACCCTTTCCGCCTCTTGGGATAAGCACATCAAGATATTCCGTAAGCTCCATAAGCTCTACAGATGACTGTCTTGTTGTGTCCTCGATGAGCTGTACACAGTTTTTATCAAGTCCTGCGCTCTCTATAGCGTCCTGCATTATATATGCAAGGCATTTGTTTGAATTGATGGCTTCCTTGCCGCCTCTGAGTATGCAGGCGTTTCCGCTTTTCAGACAAAGCACTGCTGCATCTACTGTAACATTCGGGCGTGACTCGAAAATAATTCCGATAACTCCGAGAGGTACGCGCACTCTGCGTATTTCCATTCCGTTCGGTCTTGTGCTTCCTGAGATAACTGTACCTATCGGGTCGGGAAGAGCTGCAACTTCAAGTACTCCGTCTGCTACTCCCTTTATTCTGCCCTCGTCAAGTCTTAGTCTGTCGATAAGTGCAGCCGAGAGTCCGTTTTTCTCGCCGTTTTCAAGGTCGAGCTTGTTTGCTTCGATTATCTTGTCCTGATTTTCGATAAGCGCCTTTGCTATAGCTTTGAGCGCGTCATTTTTCTTTTCACCTGCAACTGCAAGTGTTCTTGACGCGGCCTTTGCTTTTGCGCCCATTTCGTCAATTATTCTCATTTTTTGTTTTCTCCCTTCGATATGTTATTTAGATGATATATTATAATGTTCCTTCTGCGGCAACAAACATAGTTCCGAGCTGTTCTCCGTCAATAAGCTTATACAGCTTTGAAGGGTCATTTCCGCTCATTACGCAGCAGTTTATGCCTGCACTCGTTGCAGCGGCTGCTGCTGTTATTTTTGTAGCCATGCCGCCTGTTCCTCTGTTCGAGCCTGAGCCGCCTGCCATTTCCCTTATGCTGTCATCTATGTGTGTAACGACAGGTATTCGCTTGGCATCGGGATTTTTTCTTGGGTCAGAATCATAAAGTCCGTCTATATCCGTAAGTATTACAAGCATATCTGCGCCTACGAGGTCTGCGACTATTGCAGAGAGGTTATCGTTATCACCGAAATTCTGACCGATAAGCTCATCTACTGCGACTGTATCATTTTCGTTTACTATCGGTATGATACCCATTTCAAGAAGTGCCTGAAATGTATTTATAACATTCTGCCGTGAATATTCGTTAGCCACAACATCTCTTGTAAGAAGCACCTGTGCGACAGAGTTGTTATACTCTCCGAAAAACTTATCATACAGGAACATAAGCTCACACTGACCGACTGCCGCAAGTGCCTGTTTAAAGCGTGTTTCCTTTGGTCTTGACTTTAGCTTGAGCTTGCCCATGCCTACGCCTATTGCGCCGGAGCTTACAAGTACTATTTGTTTGCCGCTGTTGTGCAGGTCGCTGAGTACCTTGCAAAGCAGTTCGAGACGGCGGATATTTACCTTGCCGTTTTCGTATGTAAGTGTGGAAGTGCCGACTTTTACGACAACTCGTCTTGACTGAAATTTTTTCATTATAAACTTCCCCATTCCTATTCTTTTAACATAACAATAATAGCACATTTATGAAATATGGTCAATAAGAAAATGCAAACCCGGCA
>ONVG01000221.1 GCA_900321195.1 uncultured Eubacteriales bacterium | reverse complement strand
TTTTCTGAGAAATTCCCGAAATCCGACATACTTAACGAAGCACTCAATCAGTCAAGAGTAGAGGAAACAGGACTTCCGATACCCGCATTGAAAGCAGTTTCCGTTATAAACGGAGAATGGGCTATAACAATGGAATATGTTGAGGGAAAAACACTTGCTCAGATAATGGATGAAGACCCTGCAAACTTTGATAAGTACCTTGAACAGTTCGTAGACCTTCAGATCGAAGTACAGGATAAGAAAGCTCCGCTTCTCAATAAGCTTAAAGATAAGATGAGCAGAAAAATAGCAAGCCTTGGCGGTCAGCTGGACGCTACAACAAGATATGAGCTTCACACAAGACTTGAAAGCATGCCCAAGCACAACAAGGTTTGTCACGGCGACTTCAACCCGAGCAACATCATAATAGACACCGAGGGCAAGCCTCACATAATAGACTGGTCACACGCAACACAGGGAAATGCAGCAGCAGACGCAGCAAGGACATATCTTCTTTTTGCACTCTACAGAGATAAGTCTGTCGCAGACAAGTATCTTGATATGTTCTGCAAAAAGACAGACACAGCAAGACAGTATGTACAGCAGTGGCTGCCGATAGTTGCCGCTTCACAGCTTGTAAAGAGGATACCGGGCGAGGAAGATTTCCTCAAAAGCTGGGTAGACGTAGTTGACTATTAAAAATCAAAAAAATAAAAAACACGGTGAACTGCATGCTTTGTGTTCACCGTGTTTTTTGTCTTATTGTCAATAACAGAGTACCTCGTGGCCGTCCTCCGTGACGAGAACCATTATCTCCCACTGCGCAGAAGGCTTTTTGTCGGCTGTGTATATCGTCCAGTTGTCCTCTTTGTCTACAAATACCCTGTCAGTTCCCATGTTTACCATAGGCTCTATGGTGAATATCATTCCGGGAACTAAAAGCATTTCCTCTCCGGCTTTTGAAACATAGCTGACCCAGGGATCTTCATGGAATTCAAGTCCTACGCCGTGTCCGCCTATCTCACGCACAACGCTGTAGCCGTTCTTTACTGCATGCTCGTGGACTGCCTGTCCCATATCGCCTAAAAATCCCCAGGGCTTTACCTGTTCGAGTCCCTTTTCAACACATTCCTTTACAACGTCAACAAGCTTTTTCTTTTCCTCGCTTACGTTTCCTATGCAGAACATTCTTGATGAGTCCGAAAAATAGCCCTTGTATATGGTCGAAACATCTACATTGATGATATCTCCGTCTTTGAGTATTACCTTGTCGGACGGTATTCCGTGACAAACTACTTCATTGATGGATGTGCAGACGCTTTTCGGATAGCCCTCATAATTGAGCGGCGCAGGTATACCGCCAAGCTCGGCTGTCTTGCTCGATACAAGATCATCTATCTCCTGAGTCGTCATTCCCTCCCTGATATTTTCCGCAACATAATCAAGCACTGCAATATTTATCCTGCAGCTTTCCTTTATGCCCTCTATCTGTTCGGGGGTCTTGATTATAGACCTGTCAGGGACTATATGTCCCTCACTCTTGATGAAGGATATCTTTTCATCAAACTGTTCATGGCATTTTTTGTATTTTTTTCCGCTTCCGCACCAACACGGGTCATTTCTTCCGATTTTAACTGACATATCACATACTCTTTTCTTATAAAAATATTTCAAAGCAATTATACTACTTAAACTCCAAAAAGTAAACACCAAATATTTATCTCGGCATAACATATTAGTGTAAAGAAAAGCAAGGAATAAGACAAGCGCAGGAATATCATACCGAAAAGATATCAGGATAAATCAAGATGGGAGTTGGATAGGATGTTGTGTTCTTATGACTGCTGTCAGAGCGAAAATACGGAAACAAGGAGCTGTGACAGGTGCATGAGCGGCATAATGGTGCTTGTGAGCATAATCGCGGGAATAGTCTTTGCGGCGATATTCGTTCTTCTGTTCGTAAATTCACTTCTGACTGCGCCGTTTACGGGAATACTCGTTTCATTGATAACGGCAATAGTGTTTATGTTCATCGTACTGATAGCATCGTATGCTTTTAAATTGAAGGTAGTGCCAAGAACTCTGACACTTATCTCTCCGGCGTTCACTATGAACGGACGGGAGGGATCCTTGGCAACCTCCGCGAAAATCTCAGCATTGTCGCCATCAGCTATGTCTTTTCCGACCCACCAGGGCTCCCCGTCGATGAGGATGCCCC
>ONVG01000224.1 GCA_900321195.1 uncultured Eubacteriales bacterium | reverse complement strand
TATTTTTGTTTTTCTCATAATTATCACTCCAATTTCAGATGATACATATGGCGGGCATGCTGTAACACGACCGCCATTTTGATTTATCGTTTTGATTTATAAAGCTATATCAATGTGTCTTTCCGGTCTTCTTTCTTGCTGATAAAACAACAGCAAAGAGAGCAGTTGTTATCAAAGCTAAAACAGTCACGGGATAAGAATCACCTGTGCGCGGAGGGTTATCTTCAGCTTGCGGCATGGATATCTCATTATCCGATGTTTTGTCGGATACCTCGGCAGAACTCTCCTCGCTCTTTTCATTGGTAACAAATACAGATATCTCTATCTCGCCGTCATTAAATATAAGGTTTAAAGTATTTTCTCCGTCCGCAAGAACCGAGTTTGCAAATTCTGATGACAATGTGACTGTGCCGTTTTCGATGGAAACTCCGTCTGTTTTCTCTGTTCCTGCAAGACCGCCGTCTATGCGGACTGCAACTGTATCGGACTCCGAATTTGTCCTTATAATGATATTATCGCCGCTTCTGTCCCATGTAATATTAGTATGCTCTGCAATGATATCCTTCTGAGCTTCATCCGTTACAAATACGGATATCTCTATCTCGCCGTCATTAAATATAAGGTTTAAAGTATTTTCTCCGTCCGCAAGAACCGAGTTTGCAAATTCTGCCGACAATGTAACTGTGCCGTTTTCGATGGAAATTCCGTCTGTTTTCTCTGTTTCTGCAAGACCGCCGCATATGCGTAATGCAACTGTATCGGATTCCGAATTTGTCCTTATAATGATATTATCGCCGCTTCTGTTCCAGGTAATGTTTGTGTGCTCGGCTTTGATATCCTTCATTTGTACTACCTTGAATGGTATCATCAGAACACCGTCATCAAAGGTAAGCTGCATTTCATGCTCTCCGTGAGCAAGAGCGACAAGCTCCGATTTTCCGATAGTCAGTCTGCCCTCATGCAATAACATATTGCTCTCAATGTTAGAGCCAAGATACACTCCGTCAACCGAAACAGAAACTATTTTTGAATTTGAATTTGTCTGTATGGCTATTCCGGCGGCGGAATCAACATCCCAGATGATATCGGTGATATCGGCTGTTATCTCCTTTTGCTCAAGGGGCTTTATCTCGTCATATTCTCCGTATGCCATTATCCTGCCGCTGTTCTTTAAAAGCGGCTTGCCGCAGAATTCTTCCTCATTATCAAGATCCATCATTCTTGTAATGACCTGACCGTCTGTATTGCCGCCGATATAGGTAAGAACATGGGTATCCTCATCATAGCTTACTACCATTGCAACATGATTGAAATAATTTCCGCTGCCGTCCCATGTGAAGAAGATAAGTCCTCCGGGCTTATATGGAATATCAAACGGGTCTGTCTCTGTGTGATAATAGGTGTTCCAGTTGTATGCTTCAAGCTTTTTAGCGGAAACCGGTGTATACCATACTCTTTCCTGGTCAAGACAGAATGCCTCGATCCATGCATCAGCATCATATTCTATTCGCGGGTCTGCACAATATGAATAGTAGAACCTTTTAAGCTGCTGCTCGCTGTAATAGCCTGCCTGATACATACACCAGCTTGCAAAAATAGAGCACCATTCATAATCGGCATACAGAGAGCTTCCTGATCTGTCCATAATGCAGCTTTCAGCCCAGCGGGTATACTCTGTATTACCTGTTTCATCACTATTCATTCTCTGCTCTTTGCCTGTCCAGATAAGACCTTTTGCCTTCGCCTGAGCTATATCTGCTCCTTCGACAGAATAATTCTGATAGCCCTCCTGAGACAGAGCTGCCGCAGCAACCTTTTCCATTGTAGTCTTGTCCTTATTGTTTTCAAGAGCTGACATCAGCTTCTTATAAAACGGAGAGGACTTATATTCGGAAGAAAATACTCCTGTGGGATCCAGTGAATATGTCAGTCCGAAACCTCTTTCATAGAGAATATCATTTGTATATCTGTAATTTTCATCAAGCTGCGGGATATTGACCGGAAGCTTTGCTGTGGGAGCGTCATCCTCACTGAACATCATATAAAGAGCCACCGGCATATTCGGACCGTATTTCTGCATTTCATTTACCTTGTCCTCAGGGTCAACAGGCATAGAAACAGCAAGATACGCGATCATTACAGCGTCTGCATCCTGAAAACGCGCAGCATCATAGGGTAA
>ONVG01000227.1 GCA_900321195.1 uncultured Eubacteriales bacterium | reverse complement strand
CATTTATTCGGTAATAAGCACTGCTTTCCTGAAGGCAGCGGAGAAAAAGAAGTAAGCTTTGTCTGAGTATATTTTCATAACAGGAGAATAATCCAAATGAAAAAAAGAGCTTTTACTTTATTAAGCGTTATTCTGATAATATCAATGCTGATCCTTTCAGGATGCGCCAAAAACGAAACTGTCCATGAGACCAAAAAGGAAAAAATCGGTATTATCGGCGCAATGGATGTAGAGGTAAACTCATTAAAGGACTCTGCGAATATTACAAAAACAACAGAAATAGCTGCAATGGAGTTTTGTGAAGGAACACTCGGCAAGAAGGATGTTGTAATAGTAAAGTGCGGCATGGGTAAGGTCAATGCCGGAATATGTTCAAATACGCTGATAAATGATTTCGGCTGCACAAAGATAATAAATACGGGCGTAGCCGGTTCACTTGACAATCAGATAGATATAGGTGATTTTGTAATATCTACCGATGCGGTACAGCATGACTTTGATGTAGAAGCAATCGGCTTTAAAAAGGGTGAGATACCGTACACAGGACTGTATGCCTTCCCCGCTGATGAAACGATGCGCGCCGCTGCGGTAAAAGCGGTAAAGGAGGCTTCTCCCGATAATCATGTATTCGAGGGCAGGGTATGCTCCGGCGATCAATTTATATCCAAAAAAGAACAGAAGGATAAGATAACCTCCAACTTCGGCGGTATGTGCTGTGAAATGGAGGGTGCAGCGATAGCTCAGACTTGCTATCTGAATAAAACTCCGTTTATAATAATACGGACTATTTCGGATAAGCCTGACGAAACAGAGATAGTTGAATACAAGGATTTTGAAGCCGAGGCTGCCGCAAAATGTGCAAAGATAGTTAAAAATATGGTTGAAGGTCTGTGATGGGATAATTTTCTGCTCACAGAACAATAATTATATATCATGGAAACTTCAATATTAAATTTAAAACACAAACGGAGGTCAAACAAAATGAAAATGAAAAGGAAAATAGCAATAATTTTAATGGCATCAATGGTTATGTCTTTCTCTGCCTGCAATCAGCAGAAGGAAAGCAAACCGGAAGAATCAAAGGCAACACAGATAACAGTCTCTTCCGAACAGGCACAGGACAGTGAGAATTCTTATAATGTCGATGACGCTTCCAAAAAGGCAGAAACAGATACAAAGGCTTCTCAGAAGGACGCGCTTTCACTGTGGAATGAATCAGCTCCACTCAAAACTCAGCTTACAGACTATATAAAGACGATAACAGACCAAAGCTCAGAGTCCTATATTCCTGTAGAAAACCGTATAGCCGTATTTGATATGGACGGTACTCTCTGCTGTGAGACCGATCCGGGCTATTTCGACCATAAGCTCCTTTATTACCGCGTAATGGAGGATCCTGATTATAAGGATAAGGCAAGTGACGAGGAAAAAGAGACCGCAAAGATAATTGAAGAATATTTCAAAACCGGCAGCTATCCGAAGGGACTTGACATAAAGCACGGCACAGCCGTAGCAACTGCTTTCAAGGGCATGACACCTGACGAATTCGATGAATATGTCAAGGCATACAGAGATCAGCCGATGAACAGCTACACCAATATGACCAACGGTCAGGCATTCTACAAGCCTATGCTTGAGGTAGTTGATTATCTTATTGCAAATGACTTCAGTGTATATATCATCAGCGGTACAGACAGACTTATAACAAGAGGACTTGCAAAAGGTATCGTAAATATCCCCGTCAGCCAGATGATCGGTTCTGATGAATCCCTTGTAGCTTCGGGTCAGGGCGATGCAGACGGACTTGATTATACCTTCACTAAAGAGGACAAACTCGTTACCGGCGGCGAATTCCTGATAAAGAATCTGAAAATGAACAAGGTCACTGTCATTGAGCAGGAGATCGGAGTTCAGCCTGTACTGTCCTTCGGAAACAGCTCAGGCGATGCTGCTATGGCAAACTTCACCATCACAAACAACAAATACAAGAGCGCCGCATTCATGCTCTGCTGTGATGATACAGACAGAGAAAACGGCAACATTGAAAAGGCTGAAAAGATGCGTAAGAGCTGCGAGGATAACGGCTGGACAGCGGTTTCTATGAAAAACGACTGGACGACCATA
>ONVG01000229.1 GCA_900321195.1 uncultured Eubacteriales bacterium | reverse complement strand
TCTTCCTCATCCCAATATGATTCCAATTCTTTTGCCATTTGCGTGAGGACAGTTGCAATGAGATTTTCTCGGATGAGCAATATCAATAAAAACTTTATATGAGTTTTTATTTGTACCTTGAACTGTTCCTTCAAATTGCCCTTTTGCTTTTGTTTGTATCTCTGAAACCTTCCCTTCAGTATAATATTCATATCCTCTGTATACAGATTCGCCACTTGCGCAGGTCATTAAGCTCATACTATAACCACCTTATAAAGATATTTTTTGCATGAAATCCTCAACCTCGTTTGTCCATTTCTGAGGCTCAAAACAGGCAAGCTGTGCGTGTGCGTAATTTTTATAGCACCTGATCTCTGTCTGAGGATTAATTTTCTTCAGCTTTATAGCTGCTTTTCTGGAAATGGATTCATTTCCCTTTGTTCCATGCATGAACAGAATTTTCATATCAGGGTTGAATGACAAAAAATCAAATCCTTTGAAAACACTTCCTATCATATTGCGGATGGATTCATCAGTCATATTGTCGGCTATTTTCAGATATGGATCAAGATATTTTGGAGGGAGAAAAGTCTTTTTGAAGCTTTCGATGATTTCAGGATCTCTTTTCTTTGAACGGCGAATGATGCTAATGTAATTGTTTTGCATGATTTTTACAGCAATCCCCGGCACTTTTTTCAGTGGAGCACCGTCAAGGACAAGTGCTTCTATTTTTATGCTGCTTTTTGCTGCTAACTTTGCAGCGATCAGACCTCCCATGGAAAGACCGCAGACCATAAAAAGCTTTCCGCCGTGATTTTTGATAATGTGTTCTTCGATCAGCGATACTTCTTTGTCAATAGATTCAAAAATATTCTGTTCTTCCTCTGTGTGTGCATCAAGAGCAGGTACTATGACACAGTATTCTTTTGAAAAATGTCTGATCGCATCATCCCATATCTGCCATGGGGTGAGGACACCGTGTATAAGCATGATAGCCTGATTATTGGTATCACCAAATGTATGAAAAATCATATTATCTGATCTCCTTTTGTGTTTTAAGCCTGCCAGACTGTATTTGCCCAATCGAGTGGTTCAGCTTTTTTCTTCGTTACCGGTAAACGGTATTCCCTAAAAGCCTTCGACGCTGACAGATGTTTTTATCATTTTTCCAACTCCTGTGGTTTGTTGTTTATATTTTACCATAATTCGTAATGATAAACAATCCCCAATAGTTGCCGGCGGTTTCTATTGCCTTTATTTCTTATTCGTGGTAAACTTTTAGTAAAGGATGGTGAGCTGCCTATGATATTCAAAGCTGCTATACTGCAAATGCGTTCTGCTTATCGGGCGTATGAAGAAAACATAAAAACGATCATCAGATATATGTCAGAAGCAAAGAAAAACAATGCGGATATTCTTTTGCTGCCTGAATGTTTTATCACAGGCTATGATCTGACGATAACAAACGACTTTGCTCTTGCGGAAAAGGACTTGGAACCGCTTTGTGCTGCTGCAAAGGAACTGAAAATCGGGCTTGTTGCAGCTGCGCTGACGAAAGGCAGAAACGCTCCTCAGAACTCCGCTTTTATAATCGACAAAAACGGCGAAATACTTATGAAGTATTCAAAGGTGCATACCTGTGACTTTGCCGATGAGAGAGTGCTTGAATCGGGGACAGAATTCAAGGTTTGTGACTTTGACGGTGTCAGGCTCGGTGTGATGATCTGCTATGACAGGGAATATCCCGAAAGCGCAAGAGTGCTTATGCTCAAGGGTGCGGAGATCATTCTTGTTCCGAACGACTGCATCAGTATGCGACCTCGGCTGCAGGCTCTGTCTACAAGAGCGTATGAAAATATGTGCGGAGTTGCAATGGCAAACCCTGACGGGAAGAATGCCGGAAACTCCTGTGCGTTCAGTCCTGTTTGCTGGGATGATAATGACGAATGTATTGATAATACACTTCTGCTTGCTGATGCAGAAACAGCAGGATTGTTTTATGCAGAGTTTGATATGGATAAGCTCCGTGCATATCGTGAGCGTGAGATGATGGGAAATACATTCAGAAAAGCGGAAGCTTA
>ONVG01000230.1 GCA_900321195.1 uncultured Eubacteriales bacterium | reverse complement strand
ATAAAGAAATATATCGGTCTGCCGTGAGGACAGTATCTTACATCCGGATTTCTTTCAAGCTCCGCCGCAAGTTCTATAAGCTCCTCCGGCTTATTTTTATTTCCTGCCTTTATCGCCGCGCGGCAAGCTGTATTCTGAAATATCCACTCCATTTTTTCGGACATTATAAGCTTTTTATGAAGTCTGAGATACCTTGCTATCTCATAAAACGCTTCCGTTATTTCAAGCTCCTCCAAAAGCAGAGGAACCGAGCGCAGAAGTACTGTGCCGTTTCCGAAATCATCGACCTCAAAGCCGGCTTCAAGCAGCATCTCCCTGTTTTCAAGAACTGCCTGATAGTCCTCCCTGTCAAGAGTTATCGCAGCAGGCTCTAAAAGCATCTGTGCGGATGAGTCCTTATGCTGACGTTTAAGCTTTTCATATATCAGACGTTCATGCGCCGCATGCTTGTCTATGACCATAAGCCTGTCATCGCCGTATTCTATTATGATATACGAAAGAAATGCCTCTCCTATATATCTTTTGGGTATCTCCCGCCTGTCACTGTCGGCAATGACTACGGCATCATTTTCATCCGTTTCCGGAATTTCCGATATTTCCTGTCTGAGCATCTCGTGTATCTCCGTATCTGAATGCTCAGGCTGAATATCGTTTTCCGCTTTTGAAATATCATCGGATATCGGAATTATATTTTCGGAATGCAGAACAGACAGCTGTTCCTTTTCCTTTAAATGCTCGGAAAGATTTATCTCCCTGATGCTTACTTCCGGAGAATTATAAAAGTTCTTTCTCAGCTCAACAGCCGGATCGTTAAACATCCCTGAGCCGAAATCCGCCGCCGAAGGCATCGATACCTCCGGTTCATCATCCTTATCAGGAACAACAGTCTTGTTTGAATATATAAAGCCAAGCTGTGTGCCTTTGTCGGCAGTAGGTCCGAGTACTTTAGGGTCTGTATGCACAAAAGCTTCGGGAACAGAAACACTGTTTCTTGTGTCGTATTCTGAAAGCGCAGTCTTTACTCCGTGATATACACAGTCATATATCGGTCTTTCGTTTGTAAAGCGTATTTCAAGCTTTGCCGGATGAACATTGACATCAAGCGTTGAGCAGTCCATTTCAAGCTTTATGACGCATGCAGGAAATTTTCCTGCCATGATAAAGCCTTTATAAGCCTGTTCAAGCGCCGCCATAGCCGTTTTTGTCCTTACATATCTTCCGTTGACAAAAAATATCTGCATTGAGCGGCTCGCACGGTTGGCATTGACTGGCTTGCTTATATAGCCGCTTATCTTTACGCCCTGATATTCGTATTTAACGGGAATAAGCGTTGAATGGAACTGCTTTCCGAAAACCTGGAATATCGCCGTATCAAGCTGACCGTTTCCGGAAGTTTTCAGTACCTGTTTGCCGTCACGTATGAAAGTAAAGCTTATTTCAGGATGAGAAAGCGCTATCCTGTCCATAAGCGAAGATATGGTATTGGACTCTGCAACGTCTTTTTTCAGGAATTTCATTCTTGCAGGAACATTGTAAAAAAGATCTCTTACTATAAAGGTCGTTCCCTGCGGACAGCCTATAGTCATAAATTCTGTTTCCTCTCCGCCGTCAAGCTTATAGAGAGTACCGTCAGTTTCGTTTATGTTCTTTGTCATAAGCTCGACTCTTGACACAGCGCATATAGAAGCCAGCGCTTCACCTCTGAAGCCTAAAGTAGCGATACTGTCAAGGTCATCCTGAACGGATATCTTGCTTGTTGCATGACGAAGAAAGGCATTTTTCACGTCATCACGTTCAATACCCTTACCGTTATCAGAAACACGCATGAATGTAACTCCGCCGTTTTTTATCTCGACTGTTATCGAAGCGGAGTGTGCATCTATGGAATTTTCGACAAGCTCCTTTATGACCGACGCAGGACGTTCTATTACTTCTCCTGCCGCTATAAGCTCCGAGACCTGTTTTGACAGGACATTTATCTCCGCCATTATTTCACCGCCTTATACGACAAATTCAACTTATAAAAATATTATCATTGTGA
>ONVG01000231.1 GCA_900321195.1 uncultured Eubacteriales bacterium | reverse complement strand
TAATCATTTCAATAATGCAAATTATGTGACTAAAGTTGATCATCTGTGTTCAGAACGGCACACTTTTAATTTTCTTTTAAAGAAAGTTGATTTCCGTGCAGCTTGCCGCGCCGGGTTTGACAAAGGAGTTGGTTTATGATATAATTATGAGATTATAGAATAAGAAAGAATAATGAGGAAAAAGAAAATGGAAAATGAAAAAATAATGGGGTTCAATGAAATGGGGCTAAGCAAGGAGCTTAAAAGAGCTTTGGATGATATGGGTTTTGAGCAGCCTACCGAAATCCAGGCTCAGGCTATACCGCTTATCAGAAACGGCGCGGATATAATCGGCCGTTCGCAGACCGGTACGGGAAAAACTATGGCTTTCGCTATACCGGCTATCGAGAAGATAAACACAAAAGAAGATGCTCAGTCCGTACAGGTCATAATAATGTGTCCGACAAGAGAGCTTGCTTTGCAGTGCAGTGACGAGATAAAGCGTCTTACCAAGTATTCTCACGGAATAAGAGTTGTTGAAGTCTATGGCGGCGCTCCTATGGACAGACAGATAACACGGCTCAAACGCGCAAATATAGTTATCGGCACTCCCGGACGCATCATGGATCATCTGAGAAGACGTACTCTCAAGCTTGACAATGTAAAGCTTGCTGTGCTTGACGAGGCGGACGAAATGCTGAGCATGGGTTTTAAAGAAGATATGGAAACTATACTCCGTGAAACTCCCTCGGAACGTCAGACAGTGCTTTTCTCGGCGACAATGCCGCCGTCAATACTTGCGATAACTCAGGAGTTCCAGAAAGACCCTCAGTTAGTCGAGGTAAGCCGCAAGCAGATAACTCTTGACAACATAGTACAGAATTATATCGATGTCCCTATGGGCAGAAAGACCGATGCTTTGAAGCTGCTCCTCTATTATTATGAGCCTGAGCTTTCAATGGTATTCTGCAATACAAAGAAAATGGCTGACGAGCTTTCCGAGGAACTCAAAAAAAGCGGATTCAATGCCGAGGTGCTTCACGGCGACCTAAAACAGTCACAGCGTACAGCAGTTATGGATAAGTTCAGATACGGTTCCACATCCGTTCTTGTCGCTACGGATATTGCCGCAAGAGGTATTGACGTTAATGATGTGGAATTCGTGTTCAACTATGACATTCCGCAGAACAATGAATACTATGTCCACAGGATAGGCAGAACAGGAAGAATAGGAAAAAGCGGTACATCCGTAACTATTTGCAGCGGCAGGCGGCAGATAAACGCTCTTACCGAAATAGTGCGCGCTCTCAAATGCAGCGTCACGGAAATACCCGTTCCTACAGGCGATGATATACGCAGCAGGATGAATGAGAAAAATGCGGAAAACGTTATCTCCGTGCTTAACGGCGAAATAAAAGAGTCATACAAGGAAATGACTAACCTTCTTCTGCAAAAGGGATATTCACTCTTTGACATAGCCGCAGCAGCTTTGCAGATGAGCTTCTCGGAAAAGGAAATAAAAGTCGCAGATATCAAAAAGGAGCGCAGACAGTACGGCAAAAACAAGGATGTGGATTTCGGAAAGATAATCCTTGATATAGGACGTTCATCTCATGCAGCGCCTAATCATATCGTGGCATCCATAACCGAAAGAAGCACACTTCACGGCTCGGATATCGGAAAGATTGAAATATATGACGATCATTCGGTAGTTTCCATTCCCTCCGCAGCTATAGAAGAAGTAATAGATATGATGTACGGAGCAAAGGTCTGCGGAAAGCCTGTAAAAACAAGAGCTTTCGAGGAAAAGCCTGTCCGTATTCGCACACACAGGAAGGAGCACAGCCGCAGCATTCACGATAAAGTCAAGTCCTTCAGCTCACACAGCGGAAAGCATTCATCACAGAAAAACAACCGCCGCAGAAAAGGCATTTAACCTGAATGGGCAAGAAGTCCCCCGCCTCTAAGGCGGTGGGATGAATTGCCCGTCAGCCGTAAGGCTGACTTTTCCCTTGACAACATAGATAGC
>ONVG01000232.1 GCA_900321195.1 uncultured Eubacteriales bacterium | reverse complement strand
AACACGGAAATCCTTTTCTGAAACTGCTGACAGGGGATTTTGAAAATCAAAAGGCACAGTCCGGCTTTAAAAGTCAGGCTGTGCCTTGCTTGCTACATGAATATATCCTCGTATTCTTCGGTGTTTGCCATAGATGTGTATGTCATATCTGCCACTATTATATGGTCAAGGAGGATTATGCCTACTGCTCGGAGAGAGTCCTTCAGCTTTATTGTTGTGCTGATATCGACCTTTGACGGAATGGGAATGCCGCTCGGATGATTATGCGCGATAACCGCACTGCTCATATTGAATTTAGCGGCTATATTCACTATCTTTTTGATGCTTACGTCAGAAGCATTTATAGAACCGCGGCTCACTATATCACAGTAGCGCAGGTTGCCTTTTGCATCAAAAAGCATAAGAAGTACCTGCTCACTGTCTGCGCCTACAAAGAAAGGAAGGATGAATTCACCTATATTTTCCTGTGTTATCTGATATTTATTCGATGAGGTATATTTATCCTTCATATAGCTTGAGCATACGGCAGGTATCAGTTTAAGGAGAACGGCGGCATTTTCACTCAGACCGTTTTCCTGCAGGACTTGTATGGGTGCATCCATGACTCCCGACAATGACCTGAATTTATTAAGAAGCGCATGAGCGATCTCGTTTGTGTCCTTTCTCGGAATGGCATAGAAAAGAAGAAGTTCAAGTATCTGATGATCCTGAAATTTATCCAGTCCTTCTGTGATGAACCTGTCCTTTACACGTTTCCTGTGTCCTTCGTGAAGTCCTTTTTCTTCCGCCATGATTTTTTACCTCTTGCTTACTTTTTTGTAAGAATTATTATAAACTATTTTTAATGATATTTCAACAACAATATATTAAATTTATCAAAAAATATTTATAGGCATTGTCTTAAAAGGACAGGCTCCTGTACGGGAGTGAAAACAGTTTCTATCATCTTGTCCGAGGTCGGCGGGGAATAGTAGAAGTTATCCATATGAGAGCCTTCAAAGAAATACTTCGGCATCTGAGGATGATATTCATAATATTATAAGCTTTATCTTCATCCTTGAGGGGATAATATTCTTGATATAAACGCTTGCCTGCTGACCGGCGTGTATATTATCCTTCATTTCGGCAAGACCTGCAAGATTTGGCGCAAGCTCTACGAATGCGCCGTATTCCTCGACCGAGCGTATTATTCCCGCAACAGTTTCGCCTACCTCGAAGCCCTTGGCATTTTCCTCCCATGTTCCCAGAAGCTCCTTGTGTGTAAGGCTTATTCTTCCGTTGTCGATAGTCTTTACTACAGCCTTTATCTCCATACCGACTGAAAATCTTTCTCTCGGATGGTCTATCCTTGAAACTGATATCGAATCTATAGGCAGTAGAGAAACTATACCGCAGCCGATATCCGCAAACGCGCCGAATGAGTCAAGATGTGTTATCTTAGCGTCTATGACATCACCCGGCACAAGTCCGGAGATGTATTCCTTCATGCATCTTTCCTGAGCAAGTCTTCTTGAAAGTATCGCAACAGTCTTTCCCGACTCGTTCCTCCTGAAATCGGTTATTACAAAGCATACGGGTCTGTTTACCCTTGATATCACTGCAATATCTCTTACAGTTCCTTCTCTTATCCCTATAGCACCTTCTTCTCTTGGAATGATGCCCTTTATTGCGCCCAGATCGACAAGCAGATTGTGTGATGAGTCACATACAACAGCCCTTGCTTCAAGTATTCTGCCGTCGTGGTATGCTTCGTTAAGCTGAGATAAGGATTGCATTGCGGAAAGATTTTCCACCGTGTTCATAAGTCTGCCTTCAGGATAATATCCTGTCATTTTGCTTTCATTCCTTTCTGAATGAGGCTTTGCCTCTTTGCTTTTTCTCAACATCTATATGAAATTATTCCCGTGTTTTTAAAAATATACTTGAATTATTTGTGTATGTATTATAAAATAATATGGAAGGGGTGAGCGGATGATGAATGAGGAAAACGGGAACATACGCTTTTTGTCGGCTATTTCATATTTGGGTGTTCTTTTTCTTGTGGGACACTTTGCTGTTGAGAGAGATAATCCCGACCTGCGTTTTCATAAATATCAGGGAGGGATATTGTGCCTTTCCTTTTCATTTCTTTATTTGACGGATATGCTGATATGTCTGCTGTTCTCATTTTCGCCGCAGCTGCAAGCTATCGTTTCATTCATAATTACGAGCGCTGTGACTGTCGCATACGGCTTTATGATATACTTCGGCGTATCATCGGCAGTAAAATTCAGACAGCGTCAGCTCCCGTTTATAGGATTTTATGCAGTAAGGCTGAGAGAAATAATGGACAGCAGGCGCAAAGGACAGTGATACCGGATATTTTCGGTACGTTTGTGCCTTGCAATGATATTATAACACTATAAAACCGCAAAAAGTGTAGAAGGTGGGCAGTATGAGCGAAGATATTATATACGCAGATTCCTATGATTTCGACAGCAGGATAGAGTATGGTATAAGACTCGTGGTTTTTTATGCAGAATGGTGTGTACAAAGCAGGGGGCTTATGTCGATACTTGAAGAAATAGCTGATGAATATTATGACAGCATAAGGATAATAGCGGTGGATGTTGAGCAGTCGCCTGACTTAGCGTCTGTATTTGCGATAGAGCAGACGCCTGTTGTGATATTTTTTATTGACGGGAAAATGGTCGAGCGCATAGGCGGCGCAAATCCGCCGAATGTATACACCGATATCCTTGACGAGATAATATGATACGGCAATAAAAAAAGCAGACAGCGTTTTGCTGCCTGCAATTTTTTTGCTTATTATTTTACCATGCTGAGTATTTCCTGCTTGGGTCTTACGCCGACCTTGATATCAACTGTCTGACCGTTTTTGATAACGGCGATAGTCGGTATGCTCATAATGCTGAATTTCTGAGCGAGTGACGACTGCTCGTCAACATTTACCTTGCCGACCTTTATATCAGGATTTTCTTCTGCTATCTCATCAATGACAGGAGAGAGCATCCTGCACGGTCCGCACCATGATGCCCAGAAATCAAGAAGTACGGGCTTATCGGATTCAAGGACCTCTGTTTTGAAGTTTGCCGATGTTATTTCTATAACTGCCATTTGAACATCTCCTTAAAAATAGTATGCGCAGCAAGAGAAGGATTTATTTTGACCTTTTCTTTTTTTGGCTGCGTTTTTTTGCGTTTTTAGCGGCTCTGTAGGTCTGCTCCTTTATATCCGAGCTTGTCTGTATGCCGCCGAATGTTTTTGCATTGAGCAGAGCTTTTACTATTTGCGGATGCTTTTCGGTAAATTCAGCCTCTTTTTCGGGATGATTTACGATATAGTCCTCCTGCTGCTTTGCGTATATGCTTCCGATATTCAGGATACAGATAAGTATATACATTATTATCGACAGCACAGCGCCTATTCCGACAAAGGGATATATAGTAAGGAATATATCTATAAGGCTGAGTATGGCGCATATCATTACTATAACATGCTTGATGTGTCTGCGCTTGTCGAATGTAGCGGCGAAAAATCCGATTATAGGCATAATGCCGAGTCCGAACGAGAACAGTCCGTGCATTACCGAGCGTCCTACGGAATCATAATTTCCGTAGGATTCACCTACCATTCCGCCGACCATCATCTGTATAGCGCTCTGAGAAACATTTACAGTCGCGCAAAGAGTTCTCTGAGCCTTCAAAACAGCCCTGTTCAGCTTATCAACGCTTTCTGCGGTGTATTTTTCTCTTTTGACAGCCTTTGCAGAATCGATAAGAGAGGCTATCTCATCGATATTGACATCTTCCGAGATGCTGTACTGCCATTTGTAGCTCTTCACTTTCGAAGTATCCGCTACCGTTACTTTAAAAGACACCGTTTCGCCAATATATCCTGTCGCATC
>ONVG01000233.1 GCA_900321195.1 uncultured Eubacteriales bacterium | reverse complement strand
AATTACTCATTCCATCAATCAAGGTGTTGGTACTACTAAAAAAGATGGAATTCTTTCAGCCAACGGAGAATTCATTCTTGAAATTGATAGCGATGATTACATTGAGCCAAATGTCCTTGCCGGTCTCATGGATCAAGTAGAACGAGATAATCTCGATGTTCTTCGCTATCGCCTGCAGTATGTACGTATAAAGACTGAAAGAGTTAAAGAATTAACGAATGAACGAGAATATGAGGTATATAATCCTTATAAATCCGACCCATTCAAGGATAATGACTATTCAGAAGAGGTTACCGATGGTGTCACATTTCTCAACACCCGCATGAGTACTGCTTGTTACGCGTGGGCATTTATAATCAAACGAGATTTGATTTATAGTGATCAGCAATCAGCAATCAGCAATCAGAATATAGAAAATAACACATCAAACATAATACATAATACATTCGAAAATAAATCTTGTCTATTCACAGAAAAGATTTATTTCGAAGACACCGACTGGACTCCTCGTATGCTTGTGAAGGCTCAACGTGTGGCAAGCACCAATACCATTGTCTATAATTATCTTCAACGCGATGGTAGTATTACCAAAGCAGTCAATCGTTCTAAACAGAAAAAAGTTCTCGATGACAAAATGCGGTTAATAAGAGAGATGCAACGCCAATCTAACGAACTGCAATCTAAAGGCTTAAACAACGTTTGGTACAGCCGCATGATAGCTGATACAGTAATCAGTGTGATTGGTATTTTGAGCGTTGATTTCTATGCCGAGAGGAAAGAGTATCCTGCTGAGTTCCTCTATTTTCTTTTTGTTGTTTGATGCTATTACGAATATCATAATATCCCTCCAAAACAGTTAAAAGCTCAAAGCTTTATTTGTATCATATCAACCGCCTGACTTTGAGCTGATATACTTACTATTTTTTCCTTTTCCCTTATTTCTATATACTCAAAGCTCTTCGCCCTTTTTCCAGCTCTCGAACCAGTCGTCATCATCCGCATTTGACGACGCTGCAGGCGTTGTGCTCCAGTTGTATTTTGATTTTGCCCTGTTCTTTCTTTCCTCTGCGCGTTTTTCCTTTTCAAGCCGCTCTGCTTCCTTCTGTTTTTCCAGCTCCTCTGCTGTCGGCTTTATTTCCTCTTCCTCCGGCTGATTTTCCTTTTCTGCCGCTGCTTCCGCATCTATCTGCGCCCAGATATCCGCAGTTGAAGGTCTCAGCTCGTCCTCCTCGGTCTGTACCTCCTGCTCTGCTTCGTCTGTTTCCTCAACAGCAGGCTCTTCTCCGCCGAACAGCGCTCTTGCAAATACATCAGGCTCGAACGGCTGAAGATCGTCTATCTGTTCACCGACACCTATATATTTTACCGGAACATCAAGCTCCTCCTTTATCGCAAGAACAACGCCGCCCTTTGCCGTACCGTCAAGCTTTGTAAGCACGATACCTGTTATTCCTGCCGCAGTCTTGAATTCCTTAGTCTGATTTACGGCATTCTGACCTGTAGTAGCGTCAAGCACAAGAAGTACCTCTTTATCAGCGTCGGGAAGCTCACGGTTTATTATCCTGTTTATCTTTTCAAGCTCAGCCATGAGATTTTTCTTGTTGTGAAGTCTGCCTGCCGTATCGGCGATTATTATATCGCTGCCCCTTGCTTTTGCAGAGGCTATAGAGTCAAATACGACTGCCGCCGGGTCTGAGCCTTCATTCTGCTTGATTATATCAGCGCCTGCCCTGTCAGCCCATATTTGCAGCTGGTCTATCGCAGCCGCACGGACTATTGTAGTAGTCTTGCCGACGCCGTTTACGCCTATGACGAGTATGACAGAAGGCTTTGTGCTTACATGAAGCTCATGGTCACCCCTGAGCATCTCGCTTATTACCTCCTGCAAAAGTCTGTTTATCTCCTGCGGGTCGGTTATGCCCTGCTGTTTTACACGCTTTTTAAGCTCTTCACATATTTTTTCAGATGTATTTATGCCTACATCTCCCATGACGAGTATTTCTTCAAGC
This sequence comes from uncultured Eubacteriales bacterium, assembly GCA_900321195.1. Classification (GTDB taxonomy): domain Bacteria; phylum Bacillota; class Clostridia; order Oscillospirales; family Acutalibacteraceae; genus UBA1213. Next base: position 957 of record ONVG01000233.1, on the reverse strand, counting down.
TCTTCAAAAAGATCATCGTCTATTTTGGTAAACGATTTGAGCATAGCATCTATTCTTCCGAATATCGCATCTCTTGTTTTTCTGAGACCTTCTTTTATTCTCGTAAAAATTCCCATAATATTCCTCCCATTATGATATGACACTCATATCCGTCAAGCCTTCATGCCGAGCTTTTGTTCAAGCTCTGATGCTCTCAGTTCAAGAAGCTTTGATATTCCCTGATCCTGCATTGTAACGCCGTAAAGAACATCAGCCTCTTCCATTGTGCCTCGTCTGTGAGTAATGCAGATAAACTGTGTCTTGTCGTTCATACGTCTGAGATACGCGGCAAAACGATATACATTTACATCATCAAGCGCCGCCTCTATCTCGTCCATTACGCAGAACGGCGAAGGACTTACCTTCATTATCGCAAAGTAAAGCGCAATGGCAACAAGCGCCTTTTCTCCTCCGGAAAGAAGCTCTATATGCGAAACTATCTTTCCGGGCGGTTCAACGGAAATATCTATTCCCGTTGTAAGCACGTTTTCCGGGTCGGAAAGCGAAAGCGATGCTTTTCCGCCGCCGAAAAGCTCCGTGAAGGTTTCGGAAAAATTCCTGTTTATCATATCGAAGCGTTCAATGAATATCTCCCTCATCTGTTTTGTAAGGTCGTTTATGAGCCTTAACAGCTCTGTTTTAGATTTTTCCACATCTCCGACCTGTACTTTAAGGAATTCATAATCACTGTTTACCTCTTTGTACTCCTCTATCGCATAGACATTTACAGCTCCGAGAGATTTTATCTTTTGTTTCAGCTCTGCAAGTCTGCGCTGTGCTTTAGATGGTTCTTCTATTTCTATTGCCGTCTTTTCAGCCTCACGCTTTGTAAGCTCATATTCCTCCCAAAGCTTGCCGACTATATCATCATATTGTTTTTGAAGATTGACTCTCTGTTCTTCAAGCCTTGCAAGCTCT
>ONVG01000234.1 GCA_900321195.1 uncultured Eubacteriales bacterium | reverse complement strand
TACAAGTTATACAGAAGTCGTAAATCAATCTGCTGAAAAAAATGATAAGACTGGTGGACTACACATGCAAGATTTTGATGACAACAAAAAAGAACAGGAAAGCCTTTCGGCTGCTATCAAACGCAATATCGAAAGCAGCGATACTGTAATAGAGCTATTTGACAGCGGAGAAGAGTTTTCATGTGTTGTGAAGGATAAAACCTATGATGCAGTATTTATGGATATTATAATGGAAGGACAGAACGGCATTGAAGCCGCCCGTTCTCTTCGTGAGATAACGCTTGACACACTTTTGATATTTGTTACATCAAGTCCCGAATATATGGCTCAGGCTTTCCCCTGCCATGCTTTTGATTATATCATCAAGCCATATACGGAACAGCGTATGAAAGAGGTACTTGATGATGTGAAAAGAGCAGTTGACAGGAACAGGCGTACTGTAGAGATAGGCAAAGAAAGATTTTTGCTGAATGATATACTCTATGTGTATTCCGATTCTAATTACTGCGAGATACACACAAAGCACGGCACACGGAGAATACGCATACCGTTTTCCGAGCTGAGCGAACAGCTTTTGCATTATTCATGTTTTTGGGTGATCAACCGAGGCACTGCCATAAATTTTGATAATACATCTCACATCAGCAGACTTGACTGCGTGATGATAAACGGCGACAGACTTTCTGCCAGCCGCCGCAAAATAAAGGAAATTGAAAAGGCATTTCTAAGCAGGCAATTCAACAAGCTTCTGGAGGGGGGAAACTGAACATGGATATTTCAAAATTCCTGTTATGCTTTACGGATTATCTCATAGATCTTCCGGCAGCTTTTCTGTGCATACTGCCTGTTCTTGAACACAGCAGGATATGCAAAAAACGGCTGTTCATCATCGTTCCGGCAGTGATGATACTGACTGCCATACCTATGGCGCTGATAGTAAGCTTTACCGGCATTGATCCGAATATTCCTTTGGGATGTCTGCTGATACCGCTTTTTGTGGTCTACATGATACTTTTTGACGTTAAACGCTCCAAGCTGCTGTATCTGTTTATCACGGCTATCGCGGTATTCTCATTCGGCGGTCTGGCAATGCATTTTGTAAACGCCATGACGGATCAGCAGTCGGATAACGTTATTTCCGTTACGGTAAAATGGCTCATATCTCTGCTGTTCCTGACTGCCGAGATAGTTTTCCTTAAAAAGCTGCGCTGGCTGTTTGATAATGAAAACATTGATTCTATATGGAGATTTGTATGGATAGTTCCGCTTATCATTACCGCCGCCAATTTTATGATGATACCTGCCGATTACAGCAATGTTCATGTAAAAAACATTGGCATCAGCCTCCGTTCCACCCCGGCCACATATCTTGACGTTGCTGACGACATCCGCAAGCTTTTCGCCCGCACCAACAAGACCAAGGCAGAACAGGAACTGCAAATCCTCGGTTTTCAGGCTGCGCAGTATGAAAACCTCAAAAAATACATGGACAGCACCTCAAAGCTCAGACACGACTTTGTATATATGGCAAAAACCGCGCAAAAGCTTGCCGCAGAGGGTAAGATAAAAGAGCTGCAAAAGCTGCTCAACGATTACGGTGCAGACATAGACTCCAATACTGCGCCGTCACACTACTGTGACCATCCGGCATTGAATGCTATAACAGCATATTATGCTGCCGAAGCCAAAAGCGCAGGAATACGCTTCACCGCAAAGCTGAATGTTTCTCAGAATGTAGTCATTTCAGATTATGAATTATGCTCAGTTGTCGGCAATATTCTTGACAATGCTCTTTCAGCCGCAAAGGAAGTAGATGATGAGGCTGCGAGAATACTCTTTGCAGCCGATACAAAAGCTAACGGCGATCTTTATATTGTAATTTCAAATCCTTATTCCGGAGCTATAAAGAAAAAGAATAACAGGTTTGCATCTACAAAAAAAGGAGGACATGGCATCGGACTTGAATCGGTAAAGGCCATTGTCAGCAAAAACAACGGTTACTGTAATTTCCGTTTTGACAGCAAGTCTTTTTATTCAGAAATAATGTTAAGGCAGGGTTGATTTATGAGTCTTTATTATTTTGTAGCTATCATCGGATTGATATGTGTGCTGGGATTTCTTAACGAGAAGCTCACCAAGCTTACATACGAGATATCACTTATGCTTTTTTCCGTGATAATAGGAATACTCATGCTGACAGGGACTGCTGTTCTTAGCGGAACCGGTATTGCCGACATTCTCAGGAATATGCAGATACTGAATATTGAAAGCTTTCTTATGGAGGGTGTGCTGTGCTTCATGCTCTTTGCCGGCTCATGCCACATGAAGCTCTCTGATTTCAAGGCACATGCGCGTCAGGTCACAGTGCTTGCCTTTGTCTGCACATTTTTAGGAGCCTGCTTCTATGGCATTCTGTTCTACGGCACAGGACTTATGCTCGGCCTTGATATTTCACTGCCTGTCTGCCTTATGTTCGGCAGCATCGCAGCTCCCACCGATCCTATAGCTGCGACGGGTATTCTTAGTAAATTCAACCTTCCGAAAAACATCTCCTTCCTTATCGAGGGCGAATCACTTTTTAATGACGGCGTAGGAGTTGCGCTGTTCGTTTGTTTCAGCGGCATTGCTGCGGCAACATCATCAGGCGGTTTTGTCTGGATAATACTCAAAGAAATACTCGGAGCCGTGTTGGTAGGCGGCTCAGTGACTCTCCTGTGCTTCCTGATGTTCCGCTTTTCAAAAAGCAGGACGCTTGGCATTTTCATCAGTCTGTTTGCGGTCTCACTCTCATATTGCATATGTGAAGGATTTGGTTTTTCCGGCGCCATAGCATCTGTTATATGTGGTATATTGTTTTCTGCGCTGCGTTCACATTTTTCAAAGGATGAGTCTGATGAAAAGACACAGGCATTTGATTCGTTCTGGGAAACGATCGATGTGCTGCTAAATTCCGTCCTTTATGTAATGTTAGGACTAACATTCATACATATTTTGCAGATGGAGCACGTAGTTATACTTTCACCTGAATCCGTGAAACTCAAAAATCAAATCAGTTCAAAAGTCAGCTTGCAAGCCAAAAACAAAGCAAAAAGCTCACATTCTAAATGCACCCAAAAGGT
>ONVG01000235.1 GCA_900321195.1 uncultured Eubacteriales bacterium | reverse complement strand
CACATGGAGGAGGACGCCGCGAAGGTCAATTACGGGGCGGACGGGGCGATGCGCGTTGACTACAACCGCGCGGGGGTGCCGCTGCTGGAGATCGTGACCGAACCCGACCTGGCGAGCGGCGCGGAGGCGGCGGAATTCGCGGAAAAACTGCGGCTGTACACCGTGTACGCGGGGGTGTCGGACTGCCGGATGAACGAAGGCAGCATGCGCATTGACGTCAACGTCTCCGTTCACCGCTGCCGGAAGCGCATTCCGGCTCAGTGTTCAAAATGCTTTGATATTTTCTGTTTCATCAGGTATATATCTATATTCTGAAAAACTTGCTTCGGTCTTACATGTACCTACATCACCTATTTTAGCAAAATTAACATAATCAGATACTATTATCATTTCCATTGTAGTGATCAATAGTATAGTTATAATCCAGCAGACTCTGTGTCAACTGACACATTTCTTTAATAAGAAGATTCGCTCTTTCGGACGATTCCTTGTTTCCATTTGCCAACTTCTTCACACTATTTATATATATATCCATATCCATTCTCCTTTCGGTTGATAAGCAAATTCTAACATAATTAGAATTATTTGTAAAGCGTTTTAATTTTCCCGTTTAATGTTCATAACAACCGGTGCATTTATTATTTTTACTAAAACACTTTTTACACTTATCACATGTAACCGCATGATTCATCTTTCCATTTTCATCATAAGCACCACACATACTTACAATTTCAATACCTTTTGAATAATACTTTTCTTTTGTCCACTCACTATCTACTAAAACAAAAGCTCTGATTTGTGGATGATCCTTCATTTCAAGATATTCTTCAATACCATTTTCGTGCCAAATTGATATGTTAATGAAGAAGTTTGACGGAACAATTCCATTTATCAAAGCTTTTCTAACTGCCTTATAATTTTTTGTATATACATAAAAGATTGTTTCAGGATGTCGTTTAGCTAATTCACACCACAGTGCGAGATCTTCATATCCAGTAAACTCTCCGCTTTCATTAATGCGGATTACCTTAAACTTTTTTCTCTTATTGGTGAGCTGCTTATCTAAAGACAATAACAAATCCTTTCTAAACATAGTCATTGCTATAGTGCGGTACGCCTGACCAAGCTTTACAGAACATTTATTCTTTAATATGTCTCCAGGCGTTCCGTCCGGATTACTATTTGTATATCTTACTAATGACTTGAAGACGTAACAAGCTGAACATCTTGGATTAGCAGAATTAAAACATCCCTTACAGAACTCACCACATGTTCCTCTGATTGTTACGCCGAGTTCTGGGATATAGTATTCACAATCACCCGGAAGTTCTGCCCAGCTTCCCATATTTCCAAGCTTAATATTATCGGCTGATGTTCCATCTTTTATCTTTGCACCCTTCATTACGAGTTCCTTTACTTTTTCAAATGCCTTGCGTGTATTCTTTACATTCTTGTTGTTCATTTTAATTTCCTCCTTTATTCTGCTATAGGCTGTGGTTCTTTTCCATTTGCTCTACCATGGTAACGGTACTTTCTTCGCTGACCTGTGTGCTTGCCTGAGAGCTTGTTTGTTCAAATAAAGAAAAAAACATAATATCACCGTTCCGTAAAAAATATCACAGAACGATTATACCATAATTTATAAAAAAACAAAATAAAAAACTGCAAAAAAAGACATAATATAAACAAGGAGCTTATTATCTATGGAGTGTACAGCACTATGTATGATATGTGGAACGGAAGTGATGTGCTTTGCTCAGCAAGAAAAAGGTTTTTTGAAACAGGTGCGGCGCAAAAAAAGCGGAGCAGCATCAAGATAAACGATTCTACATACAATTACAGCTACACTCTTGAAAGCGGCAGCGCACTTAAATACAGGCGCACAAAGGGAGCAAGGCAGGCCGAGCGTGTGATAGAAATACCGGACGGCTATGCCGTAGAGCAGTATGACGATATGCGCAGACCGGTAAAGAGAGTTTTCTACAGCCTGCGCCACATCTGGCTAAGGACGGAATACCTCAACGAGATCGACGGAAGCGTAAATATGATGATAGCCGCGGGCGCTGACGCCGAAAAGCAGGCGCTCATTCTGAAAGTCGGCTCAAGGAGTGAGATACTCATTCCCTTTGACGTTTCTCTTGACAAGGAGCTTACAAACAAGCTTAACATACTTACGAGCGAACCAAAGGTTTTTTGTGTGACTAACTGCGGCAGCTTCTATTTTTGCAGTGAGGATGAATATGAGGCGCGCATGAAAGCGCTGAACAGGCTTGTTTCAGAGCAGAAAGCCGAAACTGATACTGAGCCTGTATCAGATGAACAGTTTGACGGCTCGGATTTTGTGATAGATACAGATCTGCTTGAAGGGGACGGCAGCGGCTTTGACCTTCGCAGCAGCGAAGAGATACGTATCGACGAGCCGGAAAGTGATGCAGATGATAACGCAGAGGAATATACAGAACCGGTACCGGCATGGCTG
>ONVG01000236.1 GCA_900321195.1 uncultured Eubacteriales bacterium | reverse complement strand
TTGCAAGGCAGGAGTCGGGGCTGACAGTAACAGAGTGGTGCAGACAGGAAAAGATCAGCACGAGCGCATATTATTATCGTCTTCGCAGGATCAGAGAAAACCTGTGCGAACAGATACCGGTTGCGGTAACAGAGATCACGGAGAAAACAGACTCTGCTGCGATCAGGATCATATCCGGTGATCTGAAGGTAGAGATATCATCGGATGTTCCATCGGAAAAGATCGCTGCGATAATCGGTGCTTTGAAATGCTGACGGAGATGCTGAGCGGAGCAACCGTGTATATCGTGACCGGATACACGGATATGCGAAAAGGGATAGACGGTCTTGCACAGATAGTAGAGGGCTCTGTCGGAAAGGATGCGTACAGTAAAGCAGTGTATCTGTTCTGCGGAAGGAACAATACGAAGATGAAAGCGCTTGTCTGGGACGGAGACGGATTTCTTCTGCTTTACAAAAGACTGGATAACGGACGATATCGTTGGCCAAGAACCGAGTGCGAAGCCAGACAGCTTACCTCACAACAGCTTCGCTGGCTGATGGATGGACTTGAGATAGAGCAGAAAAGTGCAATAAAACCGGGTAAGAGAAAATGTTTGTATTGAGTTCATAGCTTGTATATAGTGTGTTAACCTGCTTATGATAGAATAGAACTATCAAAAGCGGGAGGCAGCAAGCTATGGAAAATCAAAGAAAAGAACATACAGTAGATGAGCTTACTGCTGAAATTGAAGCTCTTCGTGCGGAAAATGAACGTCTTCAACAGCAGGTGGATATGCTTAAAAAGGCTGTATTCGGTCCTAAAAGCGAAAGAAAGGTACTCCAAAATTCCGAGAACCCGGAACAATTAAGCCTGTTCGATGAAGCTGAAACAGAAGCTCGCCGTGAGGAATCCGAGGAAGTAACAGTTCCTGCGCATAAGAGAAAGAAGAAGCGCAGCCGTGCTGAGATACTAAAAGATCTTCCCACAGAGGAAGTTATCCATAAGGTCGAGGACAAGACCTGCGACAAATGCGGCAGCGAGATGAAAACCGTCGGTAAGGAATTCGTGCATGATGAGCTCGTTTACATACCGGCGAAGATGTTCATCCGCAAGCACTATGTCGAGGTGGTAAAGTGCGCATCCTGCGGCAAGGATGAATCCAAAGACGCAGAGCTTGATGATATTGAAAAGGAACATTTCCGCAAAGCAAAAGCTCCTGAGATGCTGATACCGCGCAGCTTTTGTTCTCCGTTTCCAGAACCACTATGGCAAACTGGATCATACGAATCGCTGAGGAAAAGGCAAGGCTTGTCTATGAGCTGATGAAAGCCGAGCTGTTATCCGGCAGGATCATCCACGCCGATGAAACGGTGGTTCAGGTTTTACACGAACCGGGGCGGAGTGCAAAGACACAGTCCCGCATGTGGGTGTACTGTACTCCCGCCTGCAGCGGAAGATATCTCGTGCTGTATGATTACTGTCAGACCAGAGGCGGATATAACGCTGTCAGCTTCCTCGGAAACTATGACGGTTATGTGGTCTGTGACGGTTATGACGGCTACAACAGACTGACACGGGCAAAACGGTGCGGTTGTTTTGCTCACGTCAGACGTAAGTTCGTAGAAGCCTTACCGTCTGACAAGGAACTGTGGGATACCTCTGCTGCTGCGGAGGGTGTCAGACGCTGTGACCGACTGTTTGCCCTTGAACGCGAATACGACGGCAAGGACAAGGACGGAAAGCAGATACAGGAACCGCTCTCACCCGAAGAAAAACACCGCCGTCGTAATGAAGAAATGAAACCCCTTATGGATGATTTCTTCAAATGGCTCATGACGGTCAACCCTGCCGGCGGCAGCAAGCTTGCAAAAGCTGTACAATACGCTTTGAACGAAAAGCGTTATCTGTACGGTTTTCTTGACGACCCCGGAATTGAGATCAGCAACAACCGCGCCGAAAATGCCATCCGTCCCTTTGTTGTCGGACGAAAAAACTGGCTGTTCTCGGATTCTCCCAAGGGTGCATCAGCAAGCGCTATGCTCTATTCTTTAGTGGTAAGCGCTAAAATGAACGGTCTGAATGCGGAGGATTATCTTGTCAGGCTATTTCGTTCCCCTGATCCTGTCCTGCCGTATGAAACAACTTGATACACAACTATTCTGAGAGGTCTGTTTCAGACCTCTTTTTCTTTGGTATGCTACGCGGGTTTATTGGGCGGGTACAAATTTTGTATGTAATACACAATAATTTGTCTGTTTATCTGTATATTATTACGAACTGTTTCTGCTAATTAATTTTCAATTCATAGAAATTATTCCTACAAAAATAAAAAACCGGAGCCAGAAACAGTTCTGACTCCGCTAAATTAGATTTTGTGGTTTTAAGCAACTACAGAGTTTTGATGCCGCAAATCAAAAGGACACTAACATTTATTTATAAGGATATTAACTTTGTTCATAATTTGTTTACTCATTCAAAAACCCTGGCGTATTAGCTGAGTAGTGTTAACAAAATACGCAAAAATATAAATACCCTGATCTGCTAATCGAAAGGCCATAAACATCAATCAATCCGAAATCTTGGCAATGGATCGTTGACATTGTTAAGGCATATACGTTTTTGTCTTTGACATATACTGACTTAACCATTTTATCCCTGCTTTTTTCGTTTTTTGAAATATCGATATTACATTATTATTATATCACACAAGAAGCAAGCGTTCAATAAATTATTTGGAAATAAATGACAAAAAATGAGACTATAATATAGATTATTGTACGAAATCTTAATCACTTGTTGTTTATAATGACTATAATAATACATTAACATTATACAACTTAACTGAATACTTGGATAAAAATATCTGAAAAAACATGGATATTATTAATCACATATAGTATAATAAAAGCAGGCAGGACGATTGGTTTGTATAAGTTGTCGTTCCACTTTGTTGCCTTTTATGAGCAACCGCCCAGTCCGACCGGCCTACGCAGTTGCTTTAGTTTTATCCACAATATAACATCAAAACATTTCGAGGTCGTTTATCGGCCTCTTTTTTTGCCAAAATATATGAAAAAAGCAGGAAGATTGCCTGCTCGCCTCGATCAGCTGATTTGTACTTTGGATTTTGCAAGAT
>ONVG01000238.1 GCA_900321195.1 uncultured Eubacteriales bacterium | reverse complement strand
GCCGTCCATAATGTTATGAGAAGTCCTGAATTCTTCTTTTCTTTCAAAGGATGTGGGCATATCGTGAGCGTGTCTGTAGAGATGAAGCCGCTCGCTTGGGTATAAGCTGCCGATGATTTCGGGATAAAAATCCTCGTCATAGCAAAACTCGATCAGCTCTAAAAACTCCTTTTGCAGAGCAAGCAGATAATTTCCGTAGCGTGCTATGCTTTTGCTTGTTTCGGTACTGCTTTTAATAAGAGGTGGAAATACTGCCGAATAGAGCGAAGCGTAAGCAATATTATTGATTAAAGGAAAAGTAGTATCGAAATCATTATATGTCCTCAGCGTCCACTCTTCGTCGGACAGTTGATCAGGGTTCTTTTCTGTTTCATCTTCCGATTTGCTATGAAATCCTTCTTCCTCTCCGATACGCTCCAATAGGCTGAATACCGTATATAGCTTTTTAACCGGAGTCAAAAAGTCAGCATAAATAAAATCAAGGATACCCTCGCCGTAATTGAGCGTTACATTTGAGCCGCTCATAATATTGATCATAGCGTTTTTTAGTTCACCTGTATCATCAGCGAAAGGTCCTGCTAAACCTGACGCTCGAAAGTTGTATTTGCTTTTAAATTTTTCAAAATATTCCTGACATTCTTCTAAATTATCTTTTTCATATTCTATTTCTTCCTCGGCAGACTCTTTGTATGAACTGCCGAGTTTTTTTGCTTGATCTCTTTCGTCAGCTTCAATAAGCTCGTCTATATAATCGTCACGCTCCCAAGAATCAACGACAATGTTGATGGTCTTTTTTTCGGGATAAAACTTTACCCTGTTATGGTAAAAGTCAAGACGTACATTCTTTGAATTGGAGCGCACTATGCGGTATTTCTTTTTTAGAAAATATAAATCGCTCGAAAATTAGATAATAAACATCACTCTAATATATATTATACAAAACCATTGAACTTTTGTCAAGCTGTCGCTATAATGTGTTTAGATAATTCAAACATCTGTTTTGTGATTATCTAACAACAACTGAATGACCTTCTCATAGATACCTTTCCCGGTGAAGTAGGCGACGATATGAGCGTACCAAGGGCGAGAAAAAACGACACAGCGCCGAAAAGGGTTGCCTGTCAGAGTCTGCTGAGGCAGAAAGGCAAAACACAAAATAATAATCAGGAGGAAAAAGAATGAAGAAATTTAACAACACCATCATTATCGGCATAGATCACGGCTACGGAAATATGAAAACGGCAAATTGCTGTTTTCCGACAGGCTTGATCGCCTATAACAGCGAGCCTTTATTCACTAAGGAGCTGCTTGTCTATAACGGCAAATATTACTTGATCGGAGAAGAACACAAGGAATATATCTCCGACAAGTCCTTGGACGAGGATTTTTATGTGCTTACGCTCGCCGCCATTGCAAAAGAACTGAGCACGGAAAGTATTACCGAAGCTAACATCTATATTGCCGCAGGCTTGCCCTTGACTTGGACAAGCGGTCAAAAAGCTGATTTTTCTGCGTATCTTATGCGAAACAAGGAAGTCAGCTTTACATTCCATAAGCAGGAATACCACCTTCACATTGAAGGCGTGAGCATTTATCCGCAGGGTTATGCCGCTATCGCTCCCTACGCTTCCAAGCTGACAGGAGTAAATGTCATCGCAGACATCGGAAACGGTACAATGAACGTATTGTATATGGTCAACGGCAAGCCGCAGTCCGGCAAGATGTTTACCGAAAAATTCGGGACTTATCAATGCACACTCGCCGTCCGTGAAGCTTTTATGCAGCAAACCCAGCGTGAGCTTAACGACCATATCATTGAGGAAGTGCTGCGAACAGGCAAGGCTGATATTCCAAAATCTGACCTCGCTATTGTAAAAGCCGTTGCTGCGGAATATGTCAACGGGATATTTCGCAGACTCAGAGAACACGGCTATGATGAAAACACAATGCGGCTTTGGGTGACCGGTGGCGGCGGTTGCCTGATCAAGAATTTCGGTAAGGTCAATTCTAAAAGGATCACCTTTGAAGAAGATATTTGCGCCGCTGCCAAAGGCTATGAATATCTTGCCAATGTACAGCTTTCGGCAGGGATCGGATTATGAAGCCGTACACGCTGACGATTCGATTCAGGGAAACAGATGAATACGAAGCCGAGGTCGGTGCTTTTATGAAGA